>NZ_LMHR01000072.1:0-76829 GCF_001428465.1 Rhodanobacter sp. Root179
CTGGCGCACCCGGATGAAGCTGCCCGGCACGGTGCCGCCGAAGGTCCAGAAGGTGTAGCTGACACCTTCGGAAATCGGCATCTCCTTCTCGACCACTTCCAGCTCGACGATGACCTTCGCCGGGTAGTTGCGCTTCAGCGGTGGCGGCACGTGCGGCGGGCTGGTCAGCACCGCGTGGATCGGCTCGCCCTGGGGCGGGCCGAAGTCGCCGTGGGTGGCGGCGATCGCGGCCGGGCTGGCGGCCACCTCCCCCACCGGCGACACCGAAGACGACTTGCCCGAACAGCCGGCCAGCGTCAACGCACCCGCCGCGGCAAGAACGAGTAACAACGAACGTGACATGGGTTTCTCCCTGTGGTTTCTGGACGAAATCGTAGGGAGGCGTCGAAAACCGCGCTTGACGCAAGTCATCTTTGTCGATGGAAAACTGCGCGTGCGTCAAGCCGCCACAGGCACCGAAAATCGCTCAGCGCGGAAGCAGGTTCCTGCCGAGCTGTTGCAGGCGCTCGGGATCACGCAACACCAGCTCGCGACCTTCCAGTTCGATCAGTTCCTGCTGGCGGAAACGGCTGAGCACGCGACTCACGGTTTCCGCGGCCAGGCGCAGATAGTTGGCGATGTCGCCGCGCGACATGCTCAGGTGGAAGCGCGTGCCGGAGAAGCCCCGCTCCTCGTAACGCCGCGCAAGATCGGTGAGGAACGCCGCCATGCGCGCGTCGGCGTTGTGATCGCCGGCCAGCAGGGTGGCCATGCCCAGCTCCTTGCTGATCAGGCTGAACAGGCGCTGCTGCACCGCCGGCATGCGCGTGGCCAGCGCGCTCATCGCGGGGAACGAGAAGCGGCAGAAGTAGGCGGTGTCCAGCGCCACCGCATCGCAGGGGAAGTGGTCCGGATAGATCGCATTGAGGCCGATCACCTCACCCGGCAGATAGAAGCCCAGCACCTGCTCGTGGCCCTCGGCGTCGACCATGCTGGTCTTCACCGTGCCGGCACGCACCGCAAAGATGGAGCGGAACGGATCGCCGGTGCGGAAGACGTGCTCGCCGGCATGAAACGGCCCGACGTGCTCGACCAGGCAATGGAGTTCCAGCAGCTCGGGCTTGCCATAGCCTTCGGCAATGCAGGCGCCGGAAAACGCGCAGGTGCGACAGAAATGGGTTTCGTCGCCGTCGTCGGCAATCGGATTCGGTGGCTCGGGCAGGCGGCCTGCCGGGTTGTTGCGGCGCATGGGAGACCTTGCAAATCGCGCGAATCGGACCAGGCGCGCTGATGTCGGCATATCGCCACCGGCGCGCTGCGAATACCCCGCGATGATACGCAATGCCGACCGCCTCTGCGGCCCGGCCCGCCGGTCATGTCGTCGCACTGCCCCGGCGGCGCGCCGGTTTGCGTTCCGCAAAAAGAACAGGGGCCAGCATCACTGCCGACCCCTGTTTGCATTTGGCGCCCGAAGTTGGACTCGAACCAACGACCCCCTGATTAACAGTCAAGTGCTCTAACCAGCTGAGCTATTCGGGCGTGAGCTGCGTAGTTTGCTGAGCAGGCCGCTGGCTGTCAAGACATCACCGGCGATTCCTGCCACTTTTTCTTCAGGCACCGAGCACCCGGTAGCACGGCTCGTACGCGCTGCCGCCGGGAAGCTTCATGCGGTGCTGTGCCACGAAGGCCTGCAACAGCTTGTCCAGCGCACGCATGATGTCGGCATCGCCGTCGATGTCGAACGGCCCGTTCTTCTCGATCGCCTGCACGCCCTCCTCCTTCACGTTGCCCGCGACGATGCCGGAAAACGCGCGGCGAAGGTCCGCGGCGAGCTCGTGCAACGGCCGGCCATGCCGGATCTGCAGCGCGCGCATCGCCTCGTGGGTGGGCCGGAACGGTTGCTGGAATTCCAGCGGAATCTGCAGCGCCCAGTTGAAGAAGAACGCATCCTTGGTGTCGAGCCGGTTGTGACGCACCTTGTCCAGGCCCTTGATCATGGTGCGCGCCACTTCCTGCGGATCGTCCACGATGATCTGGTAGTGCTGCGCAACCTCGTCGCCCAGGCTCAGCCGCAGGAAACGGTCGATCTGCTCGAAATAGGCGGCCGACTGGCGCGGCCCGGTGAAGATCAGCGGGAAGGGCGTGCCGGCATTGTCCGGGTGCAGCAGGATGCCCAGCAGGTAGAGGATTTCCTCGGCGGTGCCGACGCCACCGGGGAACACGATGATGCCGTGCCCGAGGCGCACGAAGGCCTCCAGCCGCTTCTCGATGTCCGGCATGATCACCAGGTGGTTGACGATCGGGTTCGGCGATTCGGCCGCGATGATGCCCGGCTCGGTGATCCCGATGTAGCGGTTGTGCCGGCGGCGCTGCTTCGCGTGCGAGATCGTGGCGCCCTTCATCGGCCCCTTCATCGCGCCCGGGCCGCAGCCGGTGCAGATGTCCAGTCCGCGCAGGCCGAGCTGGTAACCGACCAGCTTGGTGTAGTCGTATTCCTCGCGCGAGATCGAGTGGCCACCCCAGCACACCACCAGGTTCGGATCCACCTGCGGCTTCAGGATGCGCGCGTTGCGCAGGATCTCGAACACGCCCTGGGTCAGCCCTGCGGATTCGTCCAGGTCGAAGCCGACCTGCTCCAGTTGGGTCGACACGTAGACGATGTCACGCACCACCGCGACCAGCAATTCGTTGATGCCGCGGATGATCTGGCCGTCCACGAAGGCCTGCGCCGGCGCGTTGGTCAGCTCGATCTTCATGCCGCGATCCTGCTGCAGCACCTGGATGTCGAAATCGGGGTACTGCTCGAGGATCGCCCGCGGGTCGTCGCTGATGTTGCCGGAGGTCAGCACCGCCAGCGCACAGCGCCGCAGCAGTGCGTGCAGACCGGAGCCGCTGGCACCGCGCAGGCGCGCCACTTCATGGCGCGAGAGCACGTCCAGGCCACCGATCGGCGAAATGCGGGCGCTCACGACGCCGGTTCTGGCTGGCGCGCCCTTGTAGGTGTCATTCATTCGATTGCTTCTCCATGGCCGCTCCATCGCGGCCGACCTGTTAGCTTCCTGCGTGAACCACGATATGGTCAAGCATAAAAAAACCGGCGCCCTCGCGGGCGCCGGTTGCGTTTCAGACCCGGGACCGAATCAGAACGTGTACTTCACCGTCAGCTGCACCGCCCAACGCTGAGCCAGATCGCTCGGGAAGGTCGAGGTCGGCACCTGCTCCGGGCTGTAGCTGCCATCGTGGAGGTACTTGGAGCCGGAGATGTCGTAGATGTACTTGCCGTCGGCATCCACGCCGTAGAAGTCAGCCAGGTTGCGGTAGCCCGGGAAGTTGGCGCGCTTCTCGATACCCCAGTGCTTGTTCAGCAGGTTGGTGAAGTTGTAGACGTCGAGCTTGATCTTGCCCTTGTTGCCCTTGAACAGGCCAGGAATTTCCTGACTGAAGCTCAGGTCGATCTGGTTGAGCCAGCCTGCATGATCGCCATTGCGGCCGGCGGGGCCGCCCTGATGATCCTTCAGGTAGTCGTTCCCCTTGATGTAGTCGTAGAACTGCTGGATCAGCGCCGGATCGGTACCGGTGCGGAACGACACCTGGCCCGGGTTCGGGATGAATACCAGGTCGTTGCTGAAGCCGTCACCATTGGCATCGTTGCCAAAGGTCCAGCTGTACGGCGAGGCATTGTGGCCGTCATAGAACACGCTGGCGCTGGTGGCGTAATCGCCGAAGAATCGATGCTGCCAGTTCAGGCCGGCGATCACGCGGCGCGGGATCGAGTAGTTCGACGGGCTCGCCTTGTCCTCGTTCGGGTTGAACACGTAGTTGTTGACGTAGTTCGAACGGGCGACGCTGCTGGTACCCGGGTTCACTTCCGTGGCGCGGCTCCAGGTGAAGCCCACCATGCCCGACCAGTCGGTCGAGAACGGCTTCTTCAACGACAGCGCCAGGCTGTCCGCACTGCCGCGGCTGCTGTTGGCCAGGTTGATGGTGCCGTCGGAGAAGGCGCCATTGGCGAGGTAACGCGACTGCTGACCCGACGAACGCGGATCCTTGGTCGGGTTCTTGTAGTAGGTGAAGCGACCATCCGGCAGCACACCGGTGGGAGCACCGATGTTCATGTTCTGATAGTAGATCGCGTCACGCACCTTGATGTGCTGGTAGTCGGCCGTGGCGACCAGGCCCCACCACGGCAGCTCCTTGTCCATGCCCACGCTGAACTTCCACACGCTCGGCAGGCGGAAGCCCGGCGAGACGGTGTTGACCGTCTGCTGACCCGAACCGACCACGCCGTCGTTCTGGTTGTGCGCATCCGGGCTGAACGCCGGCAGATTCGTATTGCAGGGAGCCCTCTGCGTCGGGCCACAGTTGAACTGGGTCTGCGTCGCACCCGAGTTGGAGAAGATGTTGCCGATCCACACGCCTGGCGGGTTGGAGATGAACAGGCCCGCGCCACCACGCAACTGGGTCAGACGCTCGGTGTCGAAGTTGTAGTTGAACGACAGGCGCGGCTGCACCACGCGGTTGCCGTTGATCGTGGTCTGGTTGGTACGACCAAAGCCGCCGGTGGCAGCACCGGTCACCGGATTGGTGCCCGGCGCCGCAGCGAACAGCGGGTTGTAGATCGGCTTGTCGCTCATCAGCGGGATGTCGACGCGGATGCCGTACTGGACCGACAGGTTGTTGGTGACCTGCCAGGTGTCCTGCAGGAACACGCCCCACTGCTTGAGCTCAAAGTTGGCGGCAACGTCATTCAGGCTCAGGCCATCGGCCGGGCGGCTGTAGCGGTACTGGTAATAGTCGCCATTCGCGAAGTTCTCAAGACCGCTCAGGCCGTTGCCGTCCTCGAACGTGTAGCTGCCGAAATAGTTCTGCAGGAACAGGTTGTAGGTCGTGTCGCGCTCGTAGTCGAAGCCGCCCTTGATGGTGTGGTCACCCGCGTAGTACGTGCCCGCCCAGGCGGCGTTCAGCGTCTTCACGTCCAGGATGTTGGCCTGGTACGAATAGTTGGTGCCGAATTCCACCTGCGCGCCGTCGCTGAAACCGACCGGATAGATGGTGATGTCCGGCAGGGCGCCGCCCGCCACTGGATTGCTGCCCTTGTGGAACTTCGCGTACGAGATGGTGGTGTCGGTCGAGAACGAATCGGACCAGTCGTCGTAGAAATGCAGCGCGTAGCTGGTGTTCTTGGTATCGGAGTTGTACCAGCCGCTGGACAGCACCAGCTTGCTGCTGCTGCCGCCGATGGTCGGCTTGCTTTCCTTGGTCTGGCTGAAGGTGAAGCTGGCACGATGGCTGTCGCTGATGTTCCAGTCGATCTTGCCCAGGTAGCGCTTGTCTTCCAGGTCGGTGTTGCCACCGCCCGCGGAGCCGATGTCGGTGATGCCGTACTTGCTGGCGGCAATGTCGCGCACCTGCTGGATCATGTCCGGGGTGAGCCCGTCCACGATGACGCTGGCGCCGCTGCCTTCCGCACCGTAGGGGCTGCCCGAACCGATCTGCTTGCTCTTCTCGGCCGAGATGAAGAAGAACAGCTTGTCCTTGATGATCGGGCCACCGACGGTGGCGCCGCCGGTCCACTGGCGATCGAAGCCATTGAACTTGGCGTCGGCCTCGTTCTTGCCGATCATGTTCTGGTTCTGGAATACGTAGTAGACCGAGCCGTGGAAATCGTTGGTGCCGCTCTTGGTCACCGCATTGACCACGGCGCCCACGCCGCGGCGGGTCGCCACGTCATAGTTCGCGGTGGAGATGTTGTATTCCTCGATCGTGTCCTGCGAAATCGGCGTGGACAGGGTCGGCAGGCCGTTCGCATTCAGGCCGAACGGATCGTTGGCGCTGACCGAATCGACGGTGATGTTGTTGTAGCGGCTGTTCTGGCCGATGGCCGAGAACGAACCGGCGGCGCGGTCGGTGACCACGATGCGCGGATCGAGGCGCACGATGTTCTGGATCGAGCGGTCCGGCGTCGGGGTCGCTTCGATTTCGCGGCTCGACACGTTGGTAGAGATGCCCTTGTTGTCAGCCGAAAAAGTCTGGGCCAGCGAGTTGGCCGAAACGGTGACGCCGCTGAGGTTGGTGGCTGCCTGCTCACTGGCGCCGCCCATCGTCAGATTGACCGGGGTTTCCTGAGCCAGCTGCAGATAGACGTTGTCCTGTTCCGCCTGCGCCATGCCGGCCTTGGAGACGGTCACGTCGAACGGACCGCCCACGCGCAGACCCTGCGAGGAATAACGGCCATCCGGACCGGTGGTGGTGATCTTGGTGGTGCCTGAGGGCTCATGCACGATCTGCACGGTGGCGCCGGCGACCGGCTGGCCGTTGGCGTCGAGCACGCGGCCGCTGATCGAGGAAGAGGTGTCCTGCGCCATGGCAGGCACCGACGCTGCCAGCAACGAGGCAATGGCAAACGGAAGGAGTTTGGTGCGAATTCGGTTATTCATTCTTGATCGACCCTCAGGCTCGCAACGAAAAGGAAACTCAGGTTTGAAGGTCAAAAGCGTGGCTCCGCCCGGCGCAGGCCAGGCAACATCGACACGATCTGCAACCCCAATTGATTTGCGCGGTTCCAAAAGCAGCACGAACCGCAAGAACTCCAGCACGCTGGACCAACCCGCCCGCGGCTTTGTTAAATGATTGTAACGACATTGTATGACATTTTTGTAACGTTTACACGTCACCCCGGCGCGGCGAACCCCTCCCCCAAACGCGAGCACGAAGCTTTTCAAATCAGTCACATGGCGAGCCTTCCCGGGATCGCCATGGCCGTCGTGCGACACCTTATCCAGGGACGCGCCTATACCGAACGGAGAATGTTTGCCGCGGTTTGGCGCACACCAGCCGGATGTCGATTTCGCGAAATCCTCGCGACCGCGTTGCCGCGCCGAAACAACTTGCGGCAGGGGCGAAAGCTCAGGTGCTCGCGTGCAGGAACGAGGCCACGCCGGCCATGAACATCTGCACCGAAAGCGCGATCAGCAGCATGCCCATCACGCGCTCCAGCGCCGTCAGCACGCTCTCGCCGAGCCAGCGGAACAGGTAGGTCGAGCTGAGCAGGATCAGCGCGGTGGCGAGCCATGCCAGCAGCAGGGCCAGCACCCAGTCGGCGGTGCGACCGGGCTGGGTGTTGGTCAGCAGCAGCAGCGCCGCCATCGCCGAGGGGCCGGCAACGCCAGGTATCGCCATCGGCACGATGAACGGCTCGCCGCCACCGGATTTGCCGAAGATGCCGCCGCCATCAGCGGGCGGGAACACCATGCGGATGCCGATCAGGAACAGCACGATGCCGCCGGCGATGCTGATCGACTCCTGCCTGAGCTGCAGAAGATGCAGGATGTACTGGCCGCCGAACAGGAAGGCCAGCAACACGCCCAGCGCGATCAGCAGCTCGCGCACCATCACGTGGCGGCGGCGCTTGGGCGGCACGTCCTTCAGCAGGCTGAGGAACAGCGGGATATTGCCCAGCGGGTCCATGATCAGGAACAGCAGGATGCCCGCGGACAAGGTGGTCATCTGCGCTTCCATCTCGACTCCATGTTTGATCGACGCCGGTGTGGCGCCCTTTCGGAGGACCTGCTGCCGATCAGCCGGCCCGCAGGTCCAGTATCGTGCCGCGCGCCGGGGCGCCCCGCGCGCCCAGCAGGTGAATCGCCGCGGCGGCGGTGGCATCTGGCAACGGTCGCTGCAGCAGGTCTTCGCCGAAGTAAGCCAGCTGCCGCAGCGCCGTGCGCATTGGCGCCGGCAACAGGGCATGCACCCGCAGCGGGCCGGTGTCGGTTTCCTCGTGGAGGATCGCCGCGAAACGCTCCAGCGCCGCCTTCGATGCGCCGTAACCGCCCCAGTGCGCGCGCTGCAGCAACTCGGGGTCGTCCAGCACGAACACCACGGCACTGTCATCGGCCTGGGTCAGCAGCGGCAGGCAGGCCTGGGTCAGCGCGAACGGTGCGTTGGCGTTGACATGCATCGCGCGCAGCCAGGCGTCCGGCTTGTGCATGGTGATCGGCGTGAGGCCGCCGAAACTCACGGCGGCGTGCACGATGCCGTCGAGGCGACCGAAGTCGCGCTCCAGCCCTTCGGCCAGCGCGGCATAGTCCTTCGGCGTGGCCACTTCCATGTCCAGCGGGTGGATCACCGGCTCGGCCAGGCCTTCGGCGAGCATCGCGTCGTAGAGTTGCTCGAGCTGGCGCTTGCGCTTGCCGGTGATGACGACGGTGGCGCCCGCACGCGCCGCGGCCCGCGACACCGCCCCGCCGAGGCCACCGTAGGCGCCGGTGACCAGCACCACGCGGCCGGCCAGGATATCGCTGGCGGGCTGCCAGTCATCGGGCAGGCGAGAAAAAGGCAGCATGCTCAAAGTGCGACTCCGGCAACGTCGCTGGCCATGCGCGACAGCTCGCCGGCAGCCTTCAGCTCCTCGATGATGTCGCAACCACCGATCAGCTCGCCCTGGATGAACAACTGCGGAAACGTGGGCCAGTTGGAAAAGTGCGGCAACGCGGCGCGGATGCGCGGATCGGCCAACACGTTCACGGCCTGGAACACCGCGCCGGCTTCGGTCAACGCCTTCGCGGCGCGACACGAAAAGCCGCACATCGGAAACTCCGGCGTGCCTTTCATGAAAAGCACGATGGGATGCGCGGCCAGCATCGCCCTGATTTGCTCGTTGATGTCCATAGTTCGGTGATTCATCTTTACAATGCAGGCAGAGCGCTATTGTATCAGCCAGCCGTCGGCTGCCGTCCGCTGCGCCGACCTTTTTCCCAGCCAACGTCAAGGAGCCTCAACATGGCGATCGAACTTCCCCCGCTTCCGTACGAAAAGAACGCGCTGGAGCCGCACATTTCCGCTGAAACGCTGGACTTCCACTACGGCAAGCATCACCAGGCCTACGTGACCAACCTCAACAAGCTGATCGAAGGCACCGAGTTTGCCGACGCACCGCTCGAGGACATCATCCGCAAGTCGTCCGGTGGCGTGTTCAACAATGCCGCCCAGATCTGGAACCACACCTTCTACTGGAACTCGATGAGCCCGAAAGGTGGCGGCGAACCCGGCGGCAAGCTCGCTGACGCGATCAACAAGGCGTTCGGCTCGGTCGACAAGTTCAAGGAAGAATTCAGCAAGTCCGCCGCCGGCAACTTCGGCTCCGGCTGGACCTGGCTGGTGCAGCGACAGGACGGTTCGCTGGGCATCGTCAACACCTCGAACGCGGCCACGCCGATCACCGGCACCGACAAGCCGCTGTTCACCGCCGACGTATGGGAACACGCCTATTACATCGACTACCGCAACGCCCGCCCGAAGTATCTGGAAGCGTTCTGGAACCTGGTGAACTGGGACTTCGCGGCAAAGAACCTCGCCTGAAGTCCGGCCATCTGAAAACGGGAAGCGGGGCCGCCAGCGGCTCCGCTTTTTTCATGCCTGCGCGAAACCCCGATCAACCGAGCCGATCATCGGCCAAGTGGTAGTGCGGGTCTTCGGCGGCGTTCGATTCGATCATGCCGCCCGCCTTCAGCAGCAACTCGGCGCAATCCGGACTCAGGTGGCGCAGCTGCAGTCGTTTGCCGAGCTTCTGATAGCGCTCGGCCAGCGTATCGATGGCCTCGATGGCGGAGTGATCCATCACCCTGGCCCGGCCGAATTCCACGATCACCTGCTGCGGGTCATCTTTGGGATTGAACAGGTTCTGGAAATTGCGGGTCGAGGCGAAGAAAAGCGTGCCCTTCAGCTCGTAGATGCGGCGGCCTTGCGCATCGGTGTGCGTGTCCACCTCGATCTGGCTCGCGTGCTGCCAGGCGAATACCAGCGCCGAGATCACCACGCCCAGCAGCACCGCCAGCGCCAGGTCGGTGAAGATGGTCACCACGGTGACCGCCACGATCACCAGCGCATCCGCGCGCGGCACCTTGCCCAGCACGCGCACGCTGCCCCAGGCGAAGGTCTTCGCCGACACCACGAACATCACCCCGATCAGGGCCGCCAGGGGAATCCGTTCGATCAGCGCCGAGCCGAACAGGATGAAACTGAGCAGGCCCAGCCCGGCGACGATGCCGGACAGGCGATGCGTCGCGCCGGCACCGACGTTGATCATGCTCTGCCCGATCATGGCGCAGCCGCCCATGCCGCCGAACAAGCCGGTCACCACGTTCGCCGTGCCCTGCGCCAGGCATTCACGGTTCGGCTTGCCGCGGGTATCGGTCATCTCATCGATCAGGTTCAGGGTCAGCAACGACTCGATCAGCCCGACCATGGCCATGATCAGCGCGTACGGAAACACGATGCGCAGCGTGTCGGCATTCCATGGCACATCGGGAAGGTGAAAGCTGGGCAAGCCGCCCCTGATCGACGCGAGATCGCCCACCGTGCGGGTTTCGATGCCGAAGGCATTGGTCAGCACCGCAACCGCCAGGATCGCCACCAGCGCCGAAGGCACTGCCCGGGTCAGCCGCGGCAGCAGGTAGATGATCACGATCGCCATCGCGACCAGGCCGAGCATCACCCACAGGGTGTGACCCGCAATCCACTGGCCATGCTGCTGGAAGTGCGGCATCTGGGCCAGGAAGATCACGATCGCCAGGCCGTTGACGAAGCCCAGCATCACCGGGTGCGGCACCATGCGGATGAACTTGCCCAGCCGCAGCGCACCGAACAGCAACTGCAGCAGGCCCATCAGCACCACGGCGGCAAACAGATATTGCACGCCGTGCTGCACCACCAGCGCCACGACCACCACCGCGATCGCACCGGTGGCTCCGGAAATCATTCCGGGCCGGCCACCCAGCACTGCAGTGATCAGGCACATCATGAAGGCCGCATACAAGCCCGTCAGCGGATTGACGTGGGCGATCACCGCAAAGGCGATCGCCTCGGGCACCAGCGCGAAGGCCACGGTGAGACCGGACAGCGTGTTGCTCTTCGCCTGGGCGAGCGAAAGGGACATGGGGGTTCCTGGAATGATGAATGGCCCCGACGGCGCACGTGGCTCGGGCCGGCAATCCGCCGTGCCGTCGGGCCGCGGGAATATCGGGAAGAAGGCGAATGACATGTCTGGCCGGCGTGGGCGTTCGGCCAGGCCGCCAGGTTTCGGACTGCGGCTTTAGGACAACGCCTCGATGGTCGGACGCGCCTGCGCCTGACGTCCCATCGCGTCCGCCATGTCCGCCAGCCGCGTGGCCAGCACGGCCGCCTCGTCGGCGCATACGGTGGCGTGTCCCACCTTGCGTCCGGGTCGTGCCTGCTTGCCGTAATCGTGCCAATGCGCGTCGAGGGTCCCCAGCACGCCGACCGGCTCGGGCAACTCACCGATCCAGTTGAACATCGCCGACACGCCGCGCGCACCGGTATCCCCCAGCGGCATGCCGAGCACGGCCCGCACGTGGTTCTCGAACTGGCTGGTGCGGGCGCCCTCGATCGTCCAGTGCCCGGAGTTGTGTACCCGCGGCGCCATTTCGTTGCCGAGCAACTCGCCATCCCTGACGAACAGCTCCAGCGCGAACACCCCCACATAACCCAGCCGTTCGGCCAGGATGCGGGCCAGTTCGGTGGCGCGCCCCTGCAGCACGTCGATGTCCGGCGCCGGCGCCAGGCTCATCGACAGCACGCCGTCGACATGCCAGTTGCGGGTCAGCGGCCAGGTGCGGAAGTCACCGTCGCGGCCGCGCACGGCAAGCACCGACAGCTCGCGCTCGAACGGCACGAAGGCCTCGAGGATCAGTCCATGGGCCGGTGCCTGTGCGCCGAGCGCCGCCCAGGCCGCGTCGGCATCGGCTGCCTCACGCAAGCGGAACTGGCCCTTGCCGTCATAGCCGAGCCGCCGCGTTTTCAGGATGGCCGGCGCGCCGACCCGGGCCAGGGCCTGGTCCAGCTGCTCACGGGTGTCCACCGTCATGAAATCGGGCGTGGGCAAACCGCATTCGCGGAACAGGGTTTTCTCCGCCAGTCGATCCTGCGCCACTGCCAGCGCCTGTGGCGCGGGAAACACCGCCACGCGCTCGGCCAGCCAGTGCGCGGTTTCGGCAGGCACGTTCTCGAAATCGAAAGTCACCACATCCACCTGCGCGGCAAACTTCTCCAGCGCCGCGTAGTCGGTCCAGTCGGCCACCACCAGCGGCGCGACCTGGCCTGCGCAGGCATCGGCCGCGCTGTCCACCACCAGCGACTTCACTCCCAGCGGCGCCGCCGCCAAGGCCAGCATGCGCGCCAGCTGGCCACCACCGAGTACGCCCAGTACGGGCTGCTGCCGTTCGCTCATTGGCGCGGGTCCGGCTGTTCCAGCACGGCCTGGGTCTGGCGCTGCCGCCAGTTCTCCAGCGCCGTCGCCAGGGAAGGATCGTGCAGCGCCAGCACCGCCGCCGCCAGCAGGCCTGCGTTCACCGCGCCGGCGCGACCGATGGCCAGCGTTCCAACCGGGATGCCGGCCGGCATCTGGGCGATCGACAGCAGGGAATCCATGCCGTTGAGTGCCTTCGACTGCACCGGCACGCCGAATACCGGCAGGCGGGTCTTGGCCGCCAGCATGCCTGGCAGATGGGCGGCGCCACCGGCGCCGGCGACCACCACCTGGATGCCGCGAGCCGCCGCCTGTTCCGCGTAGCTGAACAGCAAGTCGGGCGTGCGGTGCGCGGAGACCACCCTGACCTCATGGGCAACGCCCAGTTCGGTCAGCACGTCGACCGCGTGCTGCATGGTTTCCCAGTCCGAGCGCGAGCCCATCACGACGCCGACGCGCGGCTGCATGCTTGTTCCTGTCATGGCCGGAATGCCCAAAAACGGCTATTGTACGGGCTTTCTCCACCCCGGCACACCCAAGCGAACCATGGACAAGCGCCTGCTAGACATTCTGTGCTGCCCGGTCAGCAAAACTCCGTTGCGTCCCCTGAGCAAGCGTGAACTCGAGGCACTGAACGAGGGCATCGGCAGCGGCAAGGTCGACACCGTAGCCGGCGTGGCGGTGGGCCAGCGGGTCAGCGAAGGCCTGATCACCACGGACGGCAAGGTGATCTACCGGGTCGAGGACGGCATTCCGGTCATGCTGCCCGAAGAAGGCATCGGCACGCTGCAACTGGCCGATTTCCCTGCGGCCTGAGGCCGCAGCACCGGCCTGAAACGCCGGACCGCGCATGACACGGGGGCGTCATTTCGCTTATCGTCAGCACCTGCGCGATCCATTGTGGGTCCTGCCGCACGCCATGTTCCAGGGGTTTGGCGATGAATGAAGCCACCGATACGTCCCGAGTCGTCAGCCTGAGCCAGCGCATGGATCCGGCCAGTGAACGCGTGGGCGAATTGCTGAGTGCGGTGCGGAACATCGCCGGCAAGCACTTGCAGCAGTGGACCGGCAATGCGTTCGAGCACGTCGACGACGCCTTGTTCGACCTGGCCGAAAAGGCCGAGAACAATGCCACCCAGATGCACTATTTCGACGGCATGCGCGAGGTGCGCAAGCGCCGGCCCGCGGTGGAGCGCAGCTTCCTCGGCGCGGTAAGCCGCAACATTGCCGAGCTGGCCCATCCGCCCAAGACGGAATCGATGAACGTGCCGTCGCCGCTCGGTGGCGTAGAACTTTCGCTGGTGGCGGACAACGAACTGGAAGAATCGCTGGCAATCACCAGCATGATCGGCAAGAACGAATCGCGGCTTTCGCGCGACCTGTTCTCGGTCAACCAGCGGCTGTCGGTCATCTGCGGCGGCCACAAGGTGGACGATGCAGGCAATCCGGTGGGGCCGGCCGTGCTGGCGCAAGCCTTCCGGCAGGCCCTGCACGAACTCAGCGCCGACATGCGCGTCAAGCTGATCATCTACAAGCTGTTCGATCGCTACGTGCTGTCCTGCCTCGAAGAGCTTTACCAGGACATCAACACCGAGCTGGTGCGCGCCGGCGTGTTGCCGCAACTGCGCCACGAGATCACCCGCGGCGGCGCCAAGTCGGGGGCGTCGAGCGCGCTGGCCGGAGGCGCGGATTCCGCCAACGGTGGCGCCGACGAAGCCGGCGATATTCCGAGCGACCTGCTGCAGACCCTGCATGCCCTGTTCAGCGCGCGGCGCCCGCACGCCGGCGTCGGCCTGGGCGCGGCGAGCCTGCCCAGCGGCCCGCTGCCGTCGGCCAACGAGTTGCTCGGTGCATTGAGCGTGCTGCAGAGCCAGATCGCGACCGCCGGTCCACTGCCGCATGCGCAGCCGGATGATGCCGCGGAACTGAGCCGCGAGGTGCTGCAGCTGAAGGGCCAGTTGCTGACCCAGCTCGGCGCCCTGCGTGGCGAGAAGCCCAGCCACGTCGCCACCATCGATGAAGACACCATCGACCTGGTCGGCATGCTGTTCGAATTCATCCTGGAAGACCGCAACCTGCCTGCCGCGATGCAGGTGATGCTGGCGCGCCTGCAGATCCCCTACCTCAAGGCGGCGATCCTCGACCGCAAGCTGTTCGCCCATCGCCAGCATCCTGCGCGGCGGCTGCTCGATTGCCTGGCCGAGCAGGCCAAGGGCTGGTCGCAGGAATCCGACCGCGACCAGCGCCTGCACGACAAGGTGAAATGGATCGTCGACCAGTTGCTGCACGATTTCGACGATGACATGGGCATCTTCGACCGCCTGCTGGTCGATCTGCAGCAGTTCCAGGATGCCAACAAGCGACGCTCCGAACTGGCCGAGCAGCGCGTGGCCGAGTCCACCCGCGGCCGCGAAAAGCTCGAGCAGGCGCGCCGCCGCGCCGCCCGCGAGATCCTCGACCGCATCGGCGAGAACAAGTTGCCGCCGCTGGTGCACGGTGTGCTGGCGCGGGCCTGGGCCAACCACCTGGTGCTCACCCTGTTGCGCGAGGGCGAGGATTCGCCCGCCTTCAAGAGCGCCCTGCGCTTCATCGACGAATTCATCGCCAGCACGCGCACGCCACACGATGTCCAGAGCCAGCAGGTGCTGCGCCAGATGCTTCCGGGCATCGAGCGGGCGTTGCGGCAGGGCCTGGCCAACGTAGCGTTCCAGGAACAGGACGTGGAGCGCCTGCTGGCGCAACTGCACACGTACTACCGTCAACAACTGGGCGAAGCGCTCGGTCCGGCCGAGGTCGTCACCGTCGAGGAAGACGCTGCGATGCTGGCGATCCCCGACAACATCCAGCCGATCGTCGAAAGCCGCAATTCGCAGCAGGACGAACTGGAGGAAGAGGTCGCCGAGGTTCCGCTGGACAGCCCGGAATGGCATCAGGTGCTGGCGCTGCAACCCGGCACCTGGCTGGAGTTCTGCCTGCCCGACGAGGCCATGACCCGCGCCAAGCTGTCCTGGATCAGCCCGATGAGCGGCCGCTACCTGTTCGTCAACCGGCGTGGCCTGAAAGTGGCCGACTACTCGCCGCAGGAGCTGACCGGGCTGATGACCGATGGCCACGCCCGCGTGCTCGCCGCGAACGCGCTGTTCGACCGGGCGATGAGCGCGATCGTGGGCAAGCTCAGCCAGCCCGACCACCCGGCCCCCGCAGATACCACCACCGAATGACCCAGCCGTCGCCGCTCACGCCACCTGCCGCCGATCAGATTGCCCTGGATATCGAACGTGCCCTCGCCGAGGATCTCGGTGCAGGCGACGCGACGGCGGACCTTCTTCCCGTCGATGCCCAGGCCCATGCGGTCCTGACCTGCCGCGACGATGCCGTGATCGCCGGCACGGCCTGGTTCGACGCCTGTTTCCGCCGCATGGACCCCGCAGTGCGGATCGACTGGCAGGTCCGTGATGGTGAGCGCGTGGCGCCGGGCACGGTGATCTGCCGGCTTTCCGGCCATGCCCGCTCGCTGGTCACCGCCGAACGTTCGGCGCTGAACTTCCTGCAGCTGCTTTCCGCCACCGCCACCCTCACCGCAAGCTACGTGGCAGCGGTGGCCGGCACCGGCACGCGCGTGCTGGATACCCGCAAGACCATCCCGGGCCTGCGGATCGCCCAGAAATACGCGGTGCGGTGCGGCGGTGGCCACAACCATCGCATCGGGCTGTACGACGCGATCCTGATCAAGGAAAACCACATCATCGCCGCCGGCAGCATTGCCGCCGCCGTCGCGGCGGCGCGCCGCTCGCACTCCAGCCTGCTGCTGGAGATCGAGGTGGAGAATCTCGACGAGCTGGAGCTGGCCCTCGAGGCCGGCGTGGACCGCGTCATGCTGGACAACTTCACGCTGGCGGACATGCATGAAGCGGTGAGCCGTACCGCCGGACGGGTGGCGCTGGAGGTCTCCGGCAACGTCGACCTGGGGACGATCGGCGAATACGCCCGCACCGGCGTGGACTTCATCTCGGTCGGCGCGCTGACCAAGCACGTGCACGCCGTCGACCTGTCGCTGCGCCTGCAACTGGGCTGACCGGAGCGCCGGCCGGGGCCATCGGCTCCGGCGGCTTGCACTGGGTCGGCGGCACCCACACACTGAAGGCATGAGCGACGTCTTCAACCTCCTGCTGCTGCTTGGCCTTGTCGCCATCGTGGCCGCGTGGCTTAAGCTCAGCACTGCCCGCGAGCGGGCGGTGCTGGAGGCCCGGCGCCAGTGCGAGCAACACGGCCTGCAACTGCTCGATGAAACGGTCGGGCTGCGCGCCCTGCGGCTGCGCCGGGTCGATGGCCTGCTGCGGGTCGAACGCTGCTACGGTTTCGAGGTGAGCATCGATGGCCACGATCGCGAGCCGTGCCGACTGTGGATGCTGGGAAACAGCCTCAGCGGCCTCAGCCTCCCGGTGATCGAGCTGCTGCCCCACGAGGTCCCGGCCAACCGGACCGACAATGTGGTGCCGCTGCGTCCACGCAAGATCGACCGCCTGCACTGACCGGCGGTCACGCCGGCCCGCCGGCCCGCCGGCCCGACGGCGCGGGGCCGCGAATCCTCCGCGCTACTTCACCACCCGCAGATGCGGCGCGCTGCGCTTCGGCTTGGAACCCGCATCCTCCGCGCCGCCGGTGCCCGGCGTGCTGTCGTCCGGCTCGGGCGCGGACGGCGGCGGGTCGCCGCCCTCCTCGTCGGCGGGGAACATCATGCCCTGGCCGTTCTCCTGCGCGTACAGCGCCAGCACGGCCAGCACCGGGATCTGGATGGACTGGCTGACACCGGAGAAACGCGCCTGGAAGCTGATCCAGTCATTGCCCAGGTCGAGGTTCGCCACCGCCCGCATCGCCAGGTTCAGCACGACCTGGCCGTTCTTGATCACCTGCGGCGGCACCCGCACGCCGGCAAACGTCGCATCCACCAGGATGTAGGGGGTCAGTTCGTTGTCGCTGATCCAGTCGTAGATCGCCCGCAGCAGATACGGCCGATTGGACGTCATTGGCACTACTTCATTCTTGCTCATGGTCCTGCCGCATCGCCTTTTCCTGATCGGTCATGCTGCGCGCAAAACCCTGACTGTGAAACAACCGCTCGCCGTAATCGATCAGCGGCTTGCCTTCCCTGCCCAGATCCACGCCCAGCCACGGCAGTCGCCAGATGACCGGCGCCACCAGGCAATCGGCCAGGCTCATTTCGGGATTGAGGAAGAACTTCGCCGCCTTGAACAGCGGCACGGAAGCCAGCAGGTGCTCGCGCAGGCGCTTGCGGGCCGCGTCCGCCGGCCGGCCACCGGCACGGATGATGTCGACCTCGACCAGCCAGTCCTTCTCGATGCGCACGGCCGCCACGCGCAGCCGCGCCCGCGACTGCGGATCGATCGGCATCAGCGGGGGGTGCGGGTAGCGTTCGTCGAGGTACTCGCAGACCACCGAGGTATCGAACAGGGTCAGGTCGCGATCGACCAGGGTCGGCGTGCTGGCGTAGGGATTGAGGTCGATCAGGTCCTCGGGAGGACGTGCCGGATCAACCAGGACGCGTTCGTAGCTGACCCCCTTGGCGGCAAGAACCAGCCGGGCGCGATGACATTGCACGTCATCGGCGGTGGTGTAGAGCGTCAATACGGTACGCGAGCGAGCGCTTGGGACCATGCGCAATTCCCCATCGGTGAGACGACTGCGGCGGCTCGTGGCCGCCGCAGTCGGTTGATGCCATCGGGCTTCAGTGAACGTCCTTCCAGTATTCCTTCTTCAGCATGGCTGCCAGCAAGGTGAAGAACGCCAGGAACAGCAGCACCCAGATGCCGTAATGGTGACGCTCCAGCGCCGCCGGCTCGGAGGCATATTCCAGGAACGTGGTCAGGTCGCGACTGGCCTGCTGGAACTGGGCCGGCGTCAGCTTGCCCGGCTGCGACAGCACCAGCTTCTCGACCCTGGCGTCCTCGCCCGGCTTGGCCTCGGTCATCACCGCCGTCTGCAGGCCCTGCAATTCCCACAGCGGGAACGGCATCGATGCGTTCGGGAATACCGTGTTGTTCCAGCCGACCGGACGGCTCGGGTCCAGGTAGAACGAGTTGAGGTACGCGTTGACCCAGTCCGGGCCCTTGGCGCGCACTTCCAGCGAAAGATCCGGCGGTGCCTTGCCGAACCACTTGGCCGCCATGTCCGCCGGCATGTGGGAAACCACGGGTTCACCGAACTTGGCGCCGGTGAAATTGAGGTTTTCCATCACTTCGGCTTCGGTCAACCCCAGGTCGCTGGCGATCCGCTCGTAACGCATGTACTTGAGCGAGTGGCAGCCGACGCAGTAGTTGAAGAACAGCTTGGCACCGCGCTGCAGCGAAGCCTGGTCCTGCACGTTGGTGCCGGCGGGCGGCAGGCCGCCCTCTTCCGACGCCTGCACCGAGGCACTGCCGACGATCAAACTGAACGCCAACGCCACCGGGAAGATGTATCGCTTCATTAGCAGCTGCCGCTTAGTCATGCGTCGTCACCCGTTCCGGAACCGGCTTGGTCTTTTCCCAGCCGAAGTGTGTATAGACCCAAAGGAATGCGAAGAAGCCGAAGTAGATCAGCGTCATCAGGCGACCGAACAGGTTTTCCCAGAACGTCACGTCGACATCGCCGAACCAGACCGGGATCACTTCGGCGGTGATGCCCGCGCCGACCGCACCCAGCGCGATGAACGACACCACGAACAGGCCCAGTGCCACCTTGAAGCCGGTGCCGCGGTAGCGGATCGACTTGACCTTGCCGCGGTCGAACCAGGGCAGCGCGAACAGCACCGCGATGGCGCCGAACATCGCCAGCACGCCCCACACGGCGGAGCCGAGGAAGGACGGGATCATGCGCACGATCGCGTAGAACGGGGTGAAGTACCACACCGGCTTGATGTGCGACGGGGTCGCCAGGTTGTTCGCCGGGATGAAGTTGTCGTGCTCGAGGAACCAGCCGCCGAAGGTCGGCGCAAAGAAGATGATGAAGGCGGCGATCAGCAGGAAGAAGCCCACGCCAACCAGATCCTTCACCGTGTAGTACGGGTGGAACGGGATGCCGTCGGCCGGCTTCAGCGCATCCCAGCGGTTGCCCTTGGGACCCTTCTTGATCTCCACGCCATCGGGGTTATTCGAACCCACTTCATGCAGGGCCGCGATGTGCAGCACCACCAGCAGCAGCAGCACGATCGGCAGCGCGATCACGTGCAGGGCGAAGAAGCGGTTCAAGGTGGCGTCGGCGGGCAGGAAGTCGCCCATGATCCATTCCACCAGCGTGTTGCCGATGTAGGGAATGGTGCCGAACAGCGAGATGATCACCTTGGCGCCCCAGAACGACATGTTGCCCCACGGCAGCACGTAGCCCATGAAGGCTTCCGCCATCAGCACCAGGAAGATCAGCATGCCGAGCAGCCACACCAGCTCGCGCGGCTTCTTGTACGAGCCGTACATGATGCCGCGGAACATGTGCAGGAACACCACCACGAAGAACAGCGAGGCGCCGGTGGAGTGCATGTAGCGGATCAGCCAGCCCCACTCCACGTCACGCATGATGTACTCGACCGAGTTGAAGGCTCCCGCCGCACTCGGGTTGTAGTTCATGGTGAGGAAGATGCCGGTGACGATCTGGTTGATCAGCACCAGCAGGGCGAGCGAACCGAAGTAGTACCAGAGGTTGAAGTTGTTCGGCGCGTAGTACTCGGTCATGTGCGCGCGGTACATCGGCGCCATGCCGGGTGCGCGTTCGTTGACCCAGTCACCGACTCTCGTGAATACGTTGGCCATTAGCCAGCCTCCTTCGGATCCACGCCAATCTGGATGGTGCTGTCATCGATGAAGTGATACGGCGGCACCGGCAGGTTCTTCGGCGCCGGAACGCCCTGGAACACGCGACCGGCCAGGTCATAGCGCGACTTGTGGCAGGGGCAGTAGAAACCGCCCTTCCATTCCGGATCGAACGGCTCGGGCTTGATCTCCGGCACGAAGTCCGGGACGCAGCCCAGATGCGTGCAGATGCCGATCATGACCAGCCATTCCGGCTTGATCGAGCGCGCTTCGTTCTGCGCGTACTTCGGCTGCTGGTCGGCGGAAGCGCCGTCGGACTTGGGGTCGACCAGACGCGAGTCAACCATCGGCAGGGTCGCCAGCTGGGCCTTCGTGCGGTTGAGCACGAACACCGGCAGGCTGCGCCACGATACGGTCAGCAATTGCCCCGCCTCGATCTTGGCCAACGATTGGGTAACCGGAGCGCCAGCGGCCTTGGCACGCGCGCTGGGTTCCCACGACTTGATGAAGGGCACAGCCGCCGACACGATTCCGATACCACCAACCACCGCAGTGGTTGCTGTCAGGAAACGGCGGCGGCCATGATCGACGACTTCGTTCGCCATCAGGCTCTCCGGATTACATTGCTTGCCATTGAGACACAGGCGTTTTGGTGCCTGCAAAAATCGCGTTAGTGTAGCGTCAGGCCCTGCCCCGTACAATAAACGGCATCACGGCGAAGTCCAGCCGCCACACCACTCGCCACGATCGCCGGGACCCATCCTCCGACATGAAACATGCCGCCGGCACGCTCCTGTTCATCGCCCGCTTCGCCATTCTCGGCCTGGCCATGGCCTTCGTGGTCGGCCTGTTCTGGCCGGGCAGCGGCGAACGGCTGCGTGCGCGCTTCGGGCTGACCGAACCGGCGCACGCACCGGCGACCAGCCAGCCCCGGGTCGGCAACGGTCCCGTCTCCTACGCCGACGCGGTGGCCGCCGCAGCGCCCTCAGTGGTCAACATCTACGCCAACAAGATCGTCACCGAGCAGGCCGTGCGGATGTACGACAACCCGGTGCTGCAGCAGTTGTTCGGTGGCCAGCCGACGACCTACCAGCATCGGGAACAGACGCTGGGCTCGGGGGTGATCGTCAACGCCCAGGGTTACGTGCTGACCAACAATCACGTGATCGCCCATGCGGCCGACATCCAGGTGCTGCTGTATGACGGTCGCATCGCCCAGGCCCGCCTGGTCGGCGCCGACGAGGAATCCGATCTGGCCGTGCTGAAGATCGACGCCAGCAATCCGCCGGTGATCCCGATCGCCAGCGAAGACCCGAGGCCCGGCGACGTGGTGCTGGCGATCGGCAACCCGCTCGGGCTCAACCAGACCGTGACCATGGGCATCGTCAGTGCGATCGGCCGCCAGTTGAACAGCTCCAGCGCCGAGGATTTCATCCAGACCGACGCGGCGATCAACCTGGGCAATTCCGGCGGCGCCCTGGTCAACGCCGAGGGCCAGCTGGTCGGCATCAACACCTTGCTGATCGGCAAGGCCGCCGGCGCCGAAGGCATCGGCTTCGCGATACCGGTCACCACCGCGAAGAAGGTGCTGGACCAGATCATCGCCACCGGCCACGTGGTGCGCGGCTGGCTCGGCGCCGACTATGCCTTCGTGCCGGTCGCGGCCAACAGCGGCTTGCCGGCGGCAGCCCGCGGCGCCCTGGTCACCAACGTCTATCCAGGCAGTCCGGCCGCCGTGGCCGGCATCAAGCCGCGCGACATCCTGCTGCGCATCGGCAGCGAGGACATCCTCGATCCGGCCAGCCTGCGCCGCTCCGAGGCGGCGCTCAAACCGGGCAGCGAGGTCGAGATCTCGGGCTTGCGCAACGGCAGCCCGTTCCACGTCGAGGCCACCGTGGCGCAACGACCCGCGATGGGCACGAACGCGCTGTCCAGCGACTGACGGCATCCGGCGAGAACCTTCCGGCTCAGGGCGCGGAGTTCGGTCCCCGCGCAGCCAGTGACTGGTGGATCGCCGCGCCGTAGCGCTTGCGCAAGGTCCCCACCCGCTCCACGTAGACCTGGGTCTCCGCATACGGCGGCACGCCGTTGTAGCGCTGCACGGCACCGGGGCCGGCGTTGTAGGCCGCGGCGGCCAGTCGCTCGTCGCCGTTGAAGTCACGCAGCAGCAGGCTGAGGTAACGTGCGCCGCCGCGGATGTTCTGATCGCTGTCGAACGCGTCCAGCACGCCCATGTCACCCGCCGTACCGGGCATCAGCTGCATCAGTCCCTGCGCGCCCGCGATGGACAATGCGCGTGGATTGAACGCGCTCTCCGCATGGATGATCGCGCGCAGGAACGCTTCGTCGACTCCATACTCCACGCTGGCGGCGCGAATCGTATCCGCGTACGCGGTCAGGTTGAGAGCCACGCTGCCCCAGCGCACCGTCGAATGCAGGTTGCATGCGGCGCAGGTGGCAATATAGGTGAACAGCATGGTGACGGCGCGGCCACGCGTGCCACCGACCTGGGGCAGGTTGGTGTATTCCACGCTGCCATCCGCCCGCACGATGCGGTAGACCGCACCGCGCAGCACCTTGTCAGCCGCTTGCTCGGTCGCCTTCGGCGCAGCGACGGGAGCCGGTGACTCGCGATAATTCCACTGGCCGGACATGGCTGCGGCGGGGCTTCCGATCGCGGTCGCTGCGGTGGCCACCGAGCCCTGCACGGAAGCCAGGGACACCTTGCCGGCCGGCGCGGGGCCGATCGGCGTCGCGCTGGTCTCGACCGTTCCATGCACGTCGGTCAGCGCCGCGGCTTCCACGCTGCCGTCCACCAGCTTGCGGGCGGAGGTCGTCACCGCGGAGGACACCCCGGTCAGCGACACCCGGGGCCGCGGTGCCGGCTTGCGCCGGAACGCGGGCGCAGCGTAGCTGCTGATCGCGCGGCAACCGTGATAGCCGACCTTGCTGCTGCTGTACACCGTCTCGCCGTTGGCGCCGGTGCATTGATACAGCACGCCGGCCCGGGCGGACGGCCACCACAGCAGGCCGCAGGCCAGCGCGACCCCGCAAAGGATCGTGCGTAATGGGAAGCCCCGGAGCAGTCGACCGACGCTTCCCCCATGACCTGCGACGTCGAACATGGGCGCAGTGTGCCGCCATGCGTCGCCAGCGCCAAGTCCGCGACGGCGATTTCGTGCGCCATGCAGCGTTCCGGCCCCTGGCCGACGCGTGGCCGGCACCGCGTACGGCGGCACCGGGCTGCCGGCCGACAAGCCGCAAGTGCTTGATCCGGCATGGCGAATTACTGGCAGGCGGGCGCTCGCGCGGGTAAACTGCACGGCTAACACGACGGCACCTCGTGCCTCACGAACCACGGTATCCCCAGTCATGAGCGGCAACCCGACGCCTCCAAAACTCTTCATCAAGACCCACGGTTGCCAGATGAACGAGTACGACTCGGCCAAGATGGCCGACGTGCTGAAGGCGTCGCACGGCATGGAGCTGACCCAGGACGAATCCGAGGCGGACGTGATCCTGATCAACACCTGCTCGATCCGCGAGAAGGCGCAGGAAAAGGTGTTCAGCCAGCTCGGCCGCTGGAAGCAGCACAAGAAGGACGGCAAGCCGGTGCTGATCGGCGTCGGTGGCTGCGTGGCGAGCCAGGAAGGCGACGCCATCGTCAAGCGCGCGCCGTACGTCGACCTGGTGTTCGGCCCGCAGACCCTGCACCGCCTGCCCCAGCTGATCGAACAGCAACGCGCCAGCGGCAAGCCGCAGGTCGACATCAGCTTCCCCGAGATCGAGAAGTTCGACCGCCTGCCCGAGCCACGCGCCGAAGGCCCGACTGCCTTCGTCTCGATCATGGAAGGCTGCTCGAAATACTGCAGCTACTGCGTGGTGCCGTACACCCGCGGCGAGGAACTCAGCCGTCCATTCGACGACGTGATCGTCGAGGTGGCCAAGCTCGCCGCCCAGGGCGTGCGCGAAGTGAACCTGCTCGGCCAGAACGTCAACGCGTATCGCGGCGCCACCTTCGATGGCGGCATCGCCGACCTGGCGGTACTGATCCACGCGATCGCCCAGATCGACGGCATCGGCCGCATCCGCTTCACCACCTCGCATCCGCTGGAGTTCTCCGACTCGCTGATCGAGGCCTACGCCAACGTGCCGCAGCTGGCCAACTACCTGCACCTGCCGGTGCAGGCCGGCTCCGACCGCATTCTCTCCGCGATGAAGCGCGGCTACACCGCGCTGGAGTTCAAGCAGAAGATCCGCAAGCTGCGCGCGGTGCGGCCGGACATCTGCGTGTCGTCGGATTTCATCGTGGGCTTCCCCGGCGAGACTGCCGAGGATTTCGAGAAGACCATGAAGCTGATCGACGACATCGGCTTCGACCAGAGCTTCTCCTTCATCTTCTCCTCTCGTCCGGGCACGCCGGCAGCAAACCTCGCCGACGACACGCCGGCCAGTGAAAAGCATGAGCGCCTGTCCCGTCTGCAAGCCGCGATCAACGCGAATGCGAAAGCGATCAGCCAGGCGATGGTCGGCAGCGTGCAGCGCGTGCTGGTCGAAAAGCCCAGCACCCGCGACGCCAGCGAACTGACCGGCCGCACCGAGAACATGCGCTTCGTCAACTTCCCCGGCCATCCGCGCCTGATCGGCCAGTTCGTCGACGTGGAGATCACCGAGGCGATGAGCAATTCGCTGCGCGGGCGGGTAAAGCTGGCCGACGAAGTCGCCGCACTGGCGTCATGAGCGAGCTGGTGATCCGGGAAATCGGCGCGGACGAGTTCGTGCGCGTGTGGCCGTTCTTCCAGGCGATCGCCGCCGGTGGCGATACCTACGCCTATCCGCGCGACATCACCCTCGAACAGGCCCGCTCCATGTGGACCACGCCTCCGGCACGCTGTTTCGTGGCCGAACGCGACGGCCAGGCACTAGGCTGTTACCGGCTGGCGCCCAACCAGATGGGTCCTGGCGACCACGTGGCCAACGGCAGCTACATGGTGGCGCCGCAAGCGCGCGGCCAGGGCGTGGCGTCGGCTTTGTGCGAGCACTCGCTGGAACAGGCGCGCCAGGCCGGCTTCAGCGCGATGCAGTTCAATGCCGTGGTGGCCAGCAACACCACCGCCGTGCGGCTGTGGCAACGCCACGGCTTCAGCATCGTCGGCCAGGTGCCCGGTGCGTTCCGTCACGCGCAGCTCGGCCCCACCGATCTCTACGTGATGCATCGAACCCTGTAGCCGGCGGGCGACGAAGCGGCTCAATCCAGCCGTTTGCGGAAACGCAGGATCGCCAGCGTCATCATCACCAGGGTAAACGTCGCCAACGCGAGCACGTCGCCCCACATCTCCCACAGCCCCGCGCCACGCAACATCACGCCGCGGATCAGCCGCAGGAAATGGGTCAGCGGCAGCAGCTCGGCGATCCACTGCACCAGCTTCGGCATGCCGGCGAACGGGAACATGAAACCGGACAGCAGGATCGACGGCAGGAACACGAAGATCATCATCTGCATCGCCTGAAACTGCGACTGCGCGCGAGTGGAGATCAGCAGGCCCAAGGTAAGGTTGGCAAGGATCAGCAGGCTCGATGCCAGGTACACGTCGAGCAGGCTCCCGCGGATCGGCACGTCGAACAGCCACATGCCCAGCGCCAGCACCACGCTGGTCTGCACCAGGCCGATCGCCACGTAGGGCAGCACCTTGCCGACCATCAGTTCGGAACGGGTCAGCGGCGTGGCGATCAGCAGCTCCATGTTGCCGCGCTCGCGTTCGCGCACGATCGCGATGGCGGTGAACAGCACCATCGTCATGGTCAGGATCACGCCGATCAGGCCCGGCACGATGTTGACCGCGGAGCGGCGCTGCGGGTTGTAGAACGCGACCACGCTGATCCGTCCGCCCGCCGGCGTGCTGGTCATCGGCGCACGCGTATCCGGCATGGCACTGTCGATCGGCACCTGCGCCAGTTGCGCTGCGGCGCCCTGCACCGCCGTGTCGCTGCCGTCGACCAGCACCTGCGCCAGCTCGCGCCCATCGATGCGGCGACGCTCGAAGTCCGGCGGCACCACGATGCCGATGCTGATCTTTCCGCCCCGGATCATCGCCATCAATTCCTGCGGCGTGTCCGCTTTCGCGACCGGTGCGACCACGCCAGTCGCCAGCATGTCCATCACCAGTGCCCGCGAGCCGGCGGTGTTGGCCTGGTCGGCGATGCCGGTGGCCAGCCCGCGCAGGTTGGTGTTGATCGCGTAGCCGAACAGCACCAGTTGGATCACCGGGATGCCCACGATCATCGCCAGCGTGACGCGGTCGCGACGCATCTGGCGCAGCTCCTTGATCACGATCGCCCACAGCCGGCGCCAGTTCATGCGGCGCGCTCCTCGTCCGCATCGCCCTTGCGCGTGGCGGCAACGAACACGTCTTCGAGGTTGGGTGGCGCCGGCGCCACCTCGGCCTTCGACCCGGCGGCCGCCAGTGCCTCGTCCATGCGCTGCGTCGCGTCGCCGGCGTCTTCGGCAATCAGCACGCGCAAGGTGTTGCCGACCTGGGCCACGCCGAGCACGCCCGGCACGTCGACCAGCGCGCGCTGGGCTGCCCGCGGGTCGGCCGTGTCGACAACGAAGGTGCGTCCATCCAGCTCGGCGTTGAGTTCGCCCGGCGTGCCGTCGGCGACCAGCACACCGCGATCGAGGATCGCCAGCCGATGGCAGCGCTCGGCCTCGTCCATTAGATGTGTGGACACCAGCAAGGTAGTACCGATGTCGGCCAGCTCGAACAACTTTTCCCAGAAGTCGCGGCGCGATTCGGGATCGACCGCGCTGGTCGGCTCGTCCAGGAACAGCAACTCCGGCTCGTGGATCACCGCGCAGGCCAGCGCGAGGCGCTGCTTCTGGCCACCGCTCATGCTGCCGGCGAGCTGCTGCTGGCGATCGCCGAAGTGGTATTGCTCGATCAGCTCGTCGATGCGGGCTTTCGTCTTCGCCTTCGGCACGCCCTGGATCGCGGCCAGGAATTCCAGGTTCTCGCGCACACTGAGGTCCTCGAACAACGAGAACTTCTGCGTCATGTAGCCGATGTGCGGACGCAGCTCGTCGGCCTGCGCGGGGATCTTCAGGCCGAGCACCTCGATCTCGCCGTCGGTCGGCTTCAGGAGGCCGCATAGCATGCGGATCGTGGTCGACTTGCCTGAACCGTTCGGGCCGAGGAAGCCATAGACACGCTTCGCCGGCACTTCGAGGTCGACGTGATCGACCGCCACCAGCTTGCCGAAGCGCCTGGTCAGGCCACGCGCACGGATCGCCACGCTGTCGGCATCGGTGGTCATTTCGCGGACTCGTGGAACTCGACGCGCACCGGCAGACCGGCGGGGAGCTGGGCCGCATCCGCACCCAGCGTCACTTCAGCCAGATAGCTCAGCCGTGCTGCGTCGTCGCCGATCAGCGCGTAGTACGGGGTGAAGTCCGGCTCGCTGCGGATCATCCGCACCTTGCCGGCATACGGCTGTTCGCGGCCGCTCACGAAGACCCGGATCGCGTCGCCGACGTGCACGCCGGCACGCTGCTGCACCGGCACGTAGATGCGCGCATACGGCGCATCGCCGGCCAGCAGGAGCGCCACCGGCGCACCCACCGGCGCCTGGTCGCCCAGCTTGTACGGCAGGCTGTCGATTCGCCCGGCGAGCGGCGCCACGATGGCCAGCTTGCCCAGCAGCACCTGCTGCGCATCGACTTGCGCCTGCGCCGCCGCCACCGCGGCCTGCGCCTGCGCGAGCTGCTCGGGGCGCGTGCCGTGCAGCAGTTCGTCCAGCGCCGCGCGTGCGGCGGCCACCTGGCCGTCGGCGTTGCCGGCCGCGGCGCGGGCGCGATCCAGGTCGGCCGCGGCCACGTAGTTCTGGCCCTTCAGCGGAAGCAGGCGGTTGTAGTACGCGCGGGCTTCGCGCGCCTGGGCCTGCGCCGCCGCCAGGTTCGCCCGCGCCTTGGCGATGTCCTCGCTGCGCGGTCCGGTCTGGAGTTCGACCAGTACCTCGCGCTGCTGCTGCAGCTGGGCCTCGGCGGCCGCGAGCTGGGTGCGGGTATGCGCGGGGTCCAGTTGCAGCAGCGGCTGGCCCGTCTTGACCTGCTCGCCCTCGCGCACGTCGACCGCCACGATGCGTTCGGCGGCTGGTGCCGGCAGCGTGATGCGGTCGAATTCGAGCGTGCCCAGCGCCTGCGGCGCCTGTTTCCCGCAAGCGGCGGTGATGACGAGCAGCAAGGCCACCAGCGAGCGGCAAATCACGGCTGCGATCTTCATGCGGTTTCTCCCGGTTCTGCCGTACCAATACCGTGTCCGAGCAAGGCCAGTGTGTGCCTGAGCATGACCTCGGCTCCCAGCTCTTCGGCGCCGAACGCGCGTCGCCAGATCGGCGCACCCGCGGCGGGGAACAGGGTGAGTCCGACCAGCGAGACGACCAGCAGGCGCGGGTCCAGCGCCGCATTCAGCCGTCCATTCGCCTGCGCCGCCGCGAAGCGTTGCGCCAGCAACTGCGGCACGCCCGGTACGCCCTGGGTGAACAGCACTTCGCGCAGCGCACCGCCTTCGCACAGCACCTCGCGCACCCACAGCGGCGGCAGCCACGGATGGTGCACGACCAGTTCGCCGGTGCCGCGCACGAAACCCTCGATCAGTGCGGCAGGATCGTCCCCGGCATGTTCAAGTTGCGTGCGCAGCGGCGCCAGCGCCGGCAGCAGACGCTCGTCGATCAGCGCCTGCTGCAGTCGCGCCTTGTCGCCGAAGTAGTAATGCAGCATCGCCGGTGTGACGCCGGCCTCGGTGGCGATCGCCCGCAGCGAGGTGGCGGCGATCCCGGTGCGCGCGAACTGCGCGATCGCCGCATCCAGCAGGCGCCGGCGCAGGTCCTGATCGTCACCGCTGGGTCGTCCGGCACGGCGACCCGCTTTTGCGCGCTTGTTCGAAGTGGCCATGCACGCAAATTAATTCATCAATTAATTATTTGCAAATTGCCTGTCATGTGGGCTTTCGGCAATGGCCCTTCCGGCAGCGGCGCGCTACTCTCGCGCCCCTATGAGCGAACTCAACCAGCGCGACTTCACCCTCGACCCCGAAGACAACGCCCGCCTCGCCAACCTGTGCGGGCCGTTCGACGAGCACCTGCGCCAGATCGAACTGCGCCTCGGCGTGGAGATCAACCACCGCGGCAGCATCTTTCAGGTGATCGGCGCGGACGACCCGGCCAGGGCCACCGAGAAAGTGCTGCGTGCGCTGTATGCCGGCACCGAGGACGAGGCGCTGACCGGCGCGAAGATCAACCTGCACCTGGCCGAATCCGGCGTCGATGCGATCGCCGAAGCGGACGCCGGGGAAGCGCAGGAAGTGGTGATCAAGGTCAAGCGCGGCGTGATCAAGGGCCGCGGCCCGAACCAGGCGCGCTACCTGCACGCGATCGCCAGCCACGACATCAACTTCGGCGTGGGCCCGGCCGGCACCGGCAAGACCTATCTCGCCGTGGCCAGCGCGGTCGAGGCGCTGGAGGCGAACCGGGTGCAGCGGCTGATCCTGGTGCGCCCGGCGGTCGAGGCCGGCGAGAAGCTGGGCTTCCTGCCCGGCGACCTGTCGCAGAAGGTCGACCCCTACCTGCGCCCGCTGTACGACGCGCTGTACGAGATGCTCGGCTTCGAGAAGGTGGCCAAGCTGATCGAGCGCAACGTGATCGAGATCGCGCCGCTGGCCTACATGCGTGGTCGCACGCTCAACGATTCCTATGTGATCCTCGACGAGGCGCAGAACACCACGGTCGAGCAGATGAAGATGTTCCTGACCCGGATCGGTTTTGGCACGGTGGCGGTGATCACCGGCGACGTCACCCAGGTCGACCTGCCGCGCCAGACTCGCTCCGGCCTGCGCCAGGCGATCGAGGTGCTGCGTGGCGTCAGCGGCATCAGCTTCACCTTCTTCACCTCGCGCGACGTGGTGCGCCATCCGCTGGTGGCGAAGATCGTACGGGCGTACGAGGCGTTCGAGCAGAAGGACGAGGGCGGCGAATGAGCGCACCGGTGACCCTCGCCATCGGCTACGCCGTACCGCGCGCCGGCTTGCCCGCGTCGGCCAGTTTCCGCCGCTGGGTGGAGGCGGCGCTGCGTGGCGCCAGACGTCGCAAGAGCGTCGAGCTGGCGATCCGCATCGTCGACGCTGACGAAGGCCGCGCGCTCAATCGCGATTACCGCGGCAAGGATTACGCCACCAACGTGCTGTCGTTCCCCGCCGAACTGCCGCCTGGCATGAACCTGCCGCTGATCGGCGACCTGGCGATCTGCGCGCCGGTGGTGCTGCGCGAGGCCGCCGAACAGAGCAAGGCACCGCGCGACCACTGGGCCCACCTCACCGTCCACGGTGTGCTGCACCTGCTCGGCTACGACCACCTCGTGGACGCCGAAGCCGAGGCGATGGAAGCGCTGGAAACCCGCATCCTGGCCGGCCTCGGCATCGCCGACCCCTACGCCTGACGTGCTTGCTCCCTCCCCTGCAAAGCAGGGGAGGGCCGGGGTGAGGTTCGCTCTTGATCTTCCCCGCCCCCGGAGCAACCCCCTCACCTGAAGGACTCCCTCCGGTCGCCAACCTCCTCCTGCACACAGGGGGAGGAGCAACAGTGCCCTGAACCGTCACGATTTTTCCGCTAGAATCGAGCTTCCGCCCGTTTTCGGGCAGAATCCCAACGAGTGATGAGCGACGACCCCGGCAGTACCAGCGGCCCGGCCCACCGAACCTGGTGGGATCGACTGGGCCACATGTTTTCCGGCGAGCCACGCAACCGCGACGAACTGATCGAGGAGTTGCGTTCCGCCCAGACCAACGGACTGCTGTCCGTGAACACCCTCACCATGGTCGAGGGTGCGATCAAGGTCACCGAACTCAGCGTTGACGACGTGATGGTGCCGCGCGCGCAGATCGTGATGCTGGCGGCCGAGTCACCGCTGCCCGACATCCTCGCCGCCGTGGTCGAATCCGGCCACTCGCGTTTCCCGGTGCACGGCGAGGACAAGGACGAAATCCTCGGCATCCTGCTGGCCAAGGACCTGTTGAAGTATTTCGGCGCCGCCGAACACTTCGACATCCGCGCGATCCTGCGCCCGGCCGTGCTTATCCCCGAGTCGATGCGGCTGAACGTGTTGCTGGAAGAATTCCGCCTGAGCCGCAACCACATGGCGCTGGTGGTCAACGAATACGGCGGCGTCGCCGGCCTGGTCACCATCGAGGACGTGCTCGAGCAGATCGTCGGCGAGATCGACGACGAGCACGACGACGAGGAAGAACCGGAGCTGATGCACGAGCAGCCCGGCGGCGACTGGCTGGTCAGCGCCTTGACGCCGATCGAGGATTTCAACGAACAGACCGGCGCCGACTTCTCCGACGAGGAGTACGACACCGTGGGCGGCATGGTCACCTCCGAGTTCGGCCACCTGCCCGAGGTCGGCGAGGAAGTCAGCATCGGCGACTACCTGTTCCACGTTACCGAGGCCGACGATCGACGGGTGCAGGGCTTCCGCGTGGTGCGCCAGTAGACTCCATCACGCCCGCTGCGCGGGGCCGGATCACCGGGCCCGCCACTCCCGCAGCACCACGACAAGGTTGAACCCATGCGACAAACCGGTCTCGCGTTCCTGCTCCTCGCCCTGTGGTTGGCCATCGCGCCGGCGCATGCCAGCGTGGCCAACGCGCCGGGAGCGAACCTCGAAGTGTCGCTGATCACCTATGGCCCGGGTGAAACCTACTGGGAGCGCTTCGGCCACGATGCCATCGAGGTGCGCGACACGGTCTCCGGCGAAGCGGTCAGCTTCAACTACGGCGTATTCGACTTCAACGAGGCCAACTTCTTCGTCAACTTCGCCCGCGGCCGCATGCACTACCTGATGGATGCGGCGCCGACCAGCCTCGACGAAAGCTATTACGTCGAGGCCGGCCGCTCGATCACTCGCCAGCCGCTGGCGCTCGACGCGAACCAGGCCGCTGCGCTGCGCGACTTCCTGTTGTGGAACCTGCGCCCGGAGAACGCGGGCTACAACTACGACTACTACGCGGACAACTGCACTACCCGCGTGCGCGATGCGCTGAACCAGGCGCTGGGCGGCATCGTGGCCACGCAGATGAAATCACGCGCCGGCGGCATGACTTACCGCCAGCAGACCGATCGCCTGATGAGCGGCCAGCCATGGCTGATGCTGGTACTGGACCTGGGCCTGGGGCCGTATGCCGACCAGCCGCTCGATGCATGGCGGGAAAGCTTCCTGCCCGAAGTGCTGCAGTCGCAACTGCGCGAGGTGAAGGTGGACGACGGCCACGGCGGCCTGCATCCGCTGGTGATCGGCGAACAACTGGTTTCGGCAAACCGGCTCGAAGTGCCGCCGACCGTGCCGCCCGACCTGCGCCTGCCCCTGGCGCTGGCCGGGCTGTTGCTGGCGGCGCTGCTCGTGCTGGGCCGTCGCCACTGGCCCACTAGCTACGCCCTGCTCGGCACGATCTACCTCGTTGCCGCGGGCCTGGTCGGCATCGTGCTGCTGGCGCTGTGGACGCTGACCAGCCATCACTCGGCCTGGGCCAACGCCAATCTGCTGCTGTTCAATCCGCTGGCCTTCCTGTTGCTGTCGACGCTGTGGCGCGCGCGCCGCGGCCTGGCAGCCTCGCGCTTCATCGATGGCGTGATCGCGATCCAGCTGCTGGCCTGCATGGTCGCGGTGCTGCTGCACCTGCTGCCCGGCACCGTGCAGCAGAACCAGCCGTGGCTGCTGTTCGCGCTGCCGGCCTGGCTCGCCCTGGCCTGGAGCCTGCGCCACCGCCGCTGATCCGCGTTGCCCCACCGGCGGACGGGGGGCATCATGCACGGCATGAATCCGACTTCGCCTCCAGCAGACTCCGTGGCGCGCACCGACCAGCCCATGGTGGTGAACTGCATCGCCTATCGCCAGGACGGCAGCCGCATCGGCGACGTCACGCTGGATGCGATCAGCGATGTACTGGCCGAACCGGACACCTTCGTCTGGGTCGGCCTGCACGAACCGGACGAAGCCCTGCTGCTGAAGATCCAGGACGAATTCGGCCTGCACGACCTGGCCATCGAAGACGCCCATGCCGCGCATCAGCGCACCAAGATCGAGGCCTATGGCGACTCGCTGTTCCTGGTGGTGCAGACCGCCCAGCTGATCGATGGCCAGCTGGCGTTCGGCGAAACGCACATCTTCTTCGGCCCGCGTTACCTGGTCACCGTGCGCCACGGGGCCTCGCTGTCGTATGCGCCGGCCCGACGCACCTGCGAACACACCCCCGAGCTGCTGGCCAACGGCCCCAGCTACGGACTCTACGGCGTGCTCGACTTCATCGTCGACAACCTGCTGCCGATCGTGCGCGACTTCCGCGAAGAGGTGCAGCAGCTGGAGCACGACATCTTCGGCGAGACCTTCAAGAGCAGCACGATCCGCCGGCTGTACGACATGCAGCGCGACCTGATGACGCTGCGGCTGGCAGTGGCGCCGCTGCAGGACATCGTGCAACAGCTGATCCGGCTGTATCCGAACCTGATCCCCGAGGAACTGCGCGCCTATTTCCGCGACGTCTATGACCACGCCTTCCGCGTCAACGAGGCGATCAGCGCGATGCGCGAAATGCTCACCGCGGCGATCAACGTCAACCTGTCGCTGGTCAGCCTGCGCCAGAACGAGGTGATGAAGAAACTTGCCGGCTGGGCCGCGATGCTGGCCGCGCCCACCCTGCTCACCAGCTGGTACGGCATGAACTTCACCCACATGCCCGAACTCAGCCGCCCGTGGGCGTATCCGGCGATGATCGTGCTGATGGGCTGCATCGTGGGCGGCATCTACGTGGGGCTGAAACGCGCACGCTGGCTGTAGCGGCCGGTCGCGAACCGGCAGGCTGTTGTCGATCCGGCGCCGAACCGCCAACATGACGCAAGCTTCCAGCATGGCGCCGCGACTGATGACCCACCCCACCGACCGCATCCCCGCCGACGCCAGCGCGCCGGTGGAAACCCTCTACGAGGGACGCTGGCTGAGCCTGCGCAAGCGCGGCCGCTGGGAGTATGCCGAGCGCAACAATCCCGGCGGCGCGGTGATCATCCTGGCCGTGACGCCCGAGGACAAGGTGCTGTTCGTCGCGCAGTACCGCGTGTCGATCCTGCAGAACACCATCGAGATGCCGGCAGGCCTGGTCGGCGACCTGCCCGGCCAGGACGACGAGGACATCCTGCTGGCGGCGCAGCGCGAGCTGGAGGAAGAAACCGGCTATCGCTGCGAACGCGTGGAATTCATCCACCAGGGGCCGTCGTCCTCGGGCATGAGCACCGAGATGATCGCATTCGCCCGCGCCTGGGACCTGCACAGGGTCGGCCCCGGTGGCGGCGACGAAAGCGAGAACATCGTGGTGCACGAGGTACCACGCAGCGTAGCGGGCGCGTGGCTGTTTGCCCGCGCCGCGGAAGGCTATTCCATCGATCCCAAGCTGTTCGCGGGGCTGTGGTTCATCGAACACGGCGGGCGGCCCGGGGCCGCCGGCGCCTGAGCGGAAACCTTCAGTCGCGCCCGGTCCTCAACAGCGGCCCGCGCAAACGCCAGACCGCAATGCCCAGGCCCACCAGCGACACCGCCAGCCAGCCGCCCATCGCCTGCGTATCGCCCAGCCAGAGCACGGCGGCCACCACGCCCACCACCAGCACGCCCAGGCTCAGCGCCAGCAGCGGATCGCGCTGCTCGCGATGGGCCGACAACAGCGCGAACGCACCCAGCGACGCCAGCAGCACGGAAAGGATCCGCCACGTCCAGATGAACTCCGGCGGCACCGGCAGGTCCGGAAAGATGTCCAGCACCGGCACGTCGCCCAGCTGCACCACGTAACCCTTGCCGTCGGCCGCGTCGGCGGCCGCCTCCAGCCGGTCGCCATCGATGCGCCCGACCACGGTCAGCTGCTGCAGCGGCACCTCGTTCCAGCTCACCCGCACATCGCCAAGCCGCGGATCGCCGGGGTGCGCGCTGGTGACCAGGTAGTTCTGGTACCGCGAGAAGCTGGCCGCGAGATTTTCCGGCAGCACGGTGGCATCGGGTGTCACCTGGACGATGCCGGGCATCGCGTGCAGCAGCACCGGGTCCAGCTTGAATCCGCCCAGTTGCACCAGGCCCGCATCGAACTGCTTGCCATCGATCGGGAAGCCGACCGGATTCGCGTGTCCCTTCGGCTCGACGAAGTGACCGGCGTCGAGCAGGTGATCGACCCAGTCGAGCTCGTAGTGCACGCTGTCGCCCACCCGGATCTCGCGCCACTGGAACATCTCCACGTGACGCACCAGCACCGGCGTGCTCACCCGCAGGTTGAAGTCCGGATCATGCGGCGCCTCGACCACCCGCGGCGTGCCGACCAGGCGGGCCATGGTGCCGTGCTGGCCAGCTTCCGGCCGTGCGTTCTCGCCCAAGTCGATCACCTCGCCGCCATGTGCGCTGGCGGCGACCCGGTAATCCTGCAGGCCACGCGCCGTGGTCGCCATCAGTCCGATGCCCGCGAACACCAGCAGCGCGCCGACGACGTTCAACGCCAGCGCACGCAGCGAAATCCCCTTGCGCAAATCCATCAACCTGCTCCGATCGTGCCCGGCGGCAAAATGCCCGCGGCCATGACCGCATCATGCAGCATTCGGGGAAAGTAGCGAATCCGGCAGCGCTGCATGTCCTTTCACTGCACCTTGCCCAGCCCCGACGGCCGGCGCGGATCGCTGGCGGCGTCGAGCTGGTTGGTCTTGCGGTCCCAGGTCACCACGTTCATGAAACCCCAGGGTTCGCGGGGCTTCAGCGTGTAGCCCATCTTCGTCAGCGCATCGCTGGTTGCGGCATCGAACACGCCCGCCTCGACATTCACCACGTCCGGCAGGTACTGGTGATGGAAGCGCTTGTGCGCGGCGATCTGCCGCGCGCTCTCGCCGTCGATGAAGTGCAGGATGCCCTCGAGCACCTGGGTGATGATGGTCGAGCCGCCGGGCGAGCCGATCACCGCGGTGCGGTCGGCGCCGATCACGATGCTGGGCGACATCGACGACAGCATGCGCTTGCCACCGACCGGCGCATTCGCCTTGCTGCCCAGCAGGCCGTAGACGTTCGGCTTGTTCGGCACCAGCGCGAAGTCGTCCATCTCGTCGTTGAGCAGCACGCCGGTGCCTTCGGCGACAAAGCTCGAACCCATCGTGTAGTTCACCGTGGAGGTCACCGCCGCCATGTTGCCGTCGGCGTCGATGATCGAGAAATGGGTGGTGTGCATGCCCGGCTCGGCCGCCTCGGCGCGTGGCAGCATCGACGATGGCGTGGCCTTGTCCGGCAGGATGCTCTGGCGCAGGCCGTCGGCGTAGAACGGCGACAGCAGCATGTCCAGCGGCATCTTCACGAAATCCGGGTCGCCCAGGTAATCGTTGTGGTCGCGGAACGCACGGCGCATCGCCTCGATGATGTAGTGCGTGCGCGTGGCGGCGTCCATCTTCGTCAGGTCGTAACCGGACAGGATGTTGAGGATCTCGGCGATCGCCACGCCACCGGACGAGGGCGGCGGCGCGGTGACGATCCGGTAGCCGCGGTAGTCGACCGTGATCGGCGTGCGCTCCTTCGCCCGGTAGCTGGCCAGGTCCGCCAGCGTCCAGTTGCCGCCGGCCGCGCGCACCGCGGCGACCAGTTTCTGCGCCGTCTCGCCGTGATAGAAACCCTGGTCGCCGTGACTGGCGATCAGCTCCAGCGTGCGCGCCTGGTGCGGGTCCTTCCAGATCGCGCCCGCTGCCGGCGGCTTGCCGCCCGGCAGGTATTTCGCGGCCGACGCGGGCCAGCGCTGCAGATCCTTCTGCATGCCGGCGATGGCTTCGCGCAGGCGCTCGTCCGGCTCGAAACCCTCGCGCGCGATGCGGATGGCCGGCGCCAGCGACTGCTTCAGCGGCAGCCGTCCATAACGCTTCGCGATCAGCACCAGTCCGGCCGGCTCGCCCGGGATGCCGGCCGACAGCGGCCCCTTCAGCGCGGTGTCGCGATTGGGGCTGCCGTCAGGGTTGAGGTAGTCCTGCGCATCCACCGCCGCCGGCGCGGTTTCGCGCGCGTCGATGAAAACGTTGTGGCCATCGCTGGCCCGGTGCAGCACCGCCATGAAGCCGCCACCGATGCCGGAGCTTTCCGGTTCCACGATCGACAGCGTGGCCGCCACCGCCACGGCGGCGTCGAACGCATTGCCGCCCCTGGCCAGCACTTCGAGGCCCGCCTCGGTGGCGTGGAAATTCGCGCTGGCGATCGCCGCGTGTCCCGGTGCCCGGGTCGAGGCGTGGCCGCTCGCGGCCTTTGTCGGTGCGCCGTCGGCAGCGAACGCGCCGCCTGCGACCAGCAGCAGGCCCAGCGCCGCCGCCCGCCAGTTCATCGCCAGGCTCATGCCGCGGACTCCCTGGTCATCAGGTGCCGGTACTTCAGTTCGAGTTGCTGCGGTGATTCGACGTGATCCGGGTCGCTGATGATGCATTCGACCGGACACACCACCACGCATTGCGGTTCATCGTGATGGCCCACGCACTCGGTGCACAATGCCGGATCGATCACGTAGAACTCTTCGCCCAGCGAGATCGCCTTGTTCGGGCAAGCCGGCTCGCAGACGTCGCAATTGACGCAGGTGTCGAGAATTTTCAGGGACATGGCTGGATATTACAGGCCGGGTTGCGACGCCGTGGAAAGCGTCCGGGCCGCCGGTGCAATCACGACGGGCAGTCACCCGGCGCCCGCGCAGGTCGCGGGGCGACGGTTCATCCCGCCGCGCCGGAAACCGGCGCGGCGGTCGTGCTTACATCGCGACGAAACGGACCGTGGCGCCGGTCGGTTTCAGCACGTCGTCGACGCGCTGCTGGTCGGCGGTGTCACCGATGAACAGCACGATCACGTCCTTGAACGAACCGGGCTTGGCATCCTTGAATGCCGCGATCACCAGGTCGGCGGTCTTGGCCGAATCCGGGCCGGCGAACACCAGCATGTTGCCCGGCAGCACGCCGCGAGCGACGGTGTCCTGCACGTTCGACAGCTGGCGGCCACGACGGGCGACGTCGTCCTCCGTATCACCGGCCGGCACCAGATACGGGTACGGACGATCGGCCTTCATGCCCTGCATGTTGTTCTGCACGATCTGGCCGAGGTAGGCATTCCACGCCTTGGTGTCGTTCGGATCGGTCGGCTTGGTTGCCTGCTGGCTGGACTGCTGGTCGGCCTGCTGGGCTTCTTCGTGCTTGCCGCAGGCGCTCAGGGCCAGGCTGGCGGTCAGCGCGAGGGCAGCAATGAGAGCGAACTTACGCATGGTTATCACCTTCTGTTTCGGGTTGCTTGTTGGAGCCGGCGCGGCTCTTCTGCCAGCGCTGCCGCATGGCCTGTTGTACCGCCGGATGCACGAAACCGGAAATGTCCCCGCCGAGGCGGCCGATTTCGCGTACCAGCGAGGAGGAAATGAAACTGTATTGCTCGGCCGGCGTCAGGAACAACGTCTCGGCCTGGGGAATCAGGTGCCGGTTCATGCTGGCCAGCTGGAATTCGTATTCGAAATCCGACACCGCGCGCAGACCGCGGATGATCACGCCGGCGCCAATCTGCTCCACGAAGGTGGCTAGCAGGCAATCGAACCCGCGCACTTCCACGTTGGGCAGGTCGGCCAGCGCCATCCGCGCCAGGGTGATCCGTTCGCCGATGCTGAAGGCCGGCCCCTTGCTGGAGCTGTCGGCCACCGCGACCACCACGCGATCGAACAGCGCCGCGGCACGGGCCACCAGATCGGTATGACCGTTGGTGATCGGATCGAAGGTGCCCGGATACACGGCCAGGCGAGGATTGCCGATGGATTTGCTCACGAGAGGGAAAGTGGCAGTGGTTGTGAGCACTAGCTTAACGGAAGCGCACGCCGATAGAGCGCAAAACGCACCTCGCCGGCATGGCCTTCGCGGTGCAGCTGCCAGGTCGGCGGCAGGTCGGGCACCACGGCACGGGGCGATTCCACGTAGATCCACGCCCGCGCGGCCAGCCAGCCGCCCCGTTCCAGTTGCCCGGCCAGCGCCGCCCACAGGTCCAGCGCGAACGGCGGGTCGAGGAACACCAGGTCGTGGGCCCGGGCGGCCGGCTGCAGGAAGCTGCCGGCGTCGGTGACGTTCACCGGAGCCTGGTCCGCCTTCAGCCGCACCAGGTTCGCCCGCAGCGCCTGTGCCGCGCGGGCATCGCGTTCGACGAACTGCACCGACGCGGCGCCCCGCGAAAGCGCTTCGATCCCCAGCGCGCCGGTGCCCGCGCACAGATCCAGGCAGTCCATGCCTTCGATGACCGGCGCCAGCCAGTTGAACAGGGTCTCGCGCACCCGCTCGGCGGTGGGTCGCAACCCCGGCACGTCCGGCACCTCCAGCCGCGAATTGCGCAGGCTGCCGCCGATGATGCGCACCCGTCCCGGGCCAGCCTTGCGTGGCCCGTTCATGCGCTTGCCACGATGGCGCGCCGCCCCTCAGCGGCCAGTACAGGTTGGAGTGTTAGCATGCCGCCCATTGTCTTTGAATCACGCCCGCAATGCTCAAGTTCTGGAAGAAAAAGCCCGCCGACAAGGACGCGGAAGCGCCGGCCACCATCACGCCGGTCGACGCTGTCGCGCAGGCCAGCGACGCCCCCGTCCTGCGCGAGGCGCTGGCCGAGACACCCTCGCCCGCCGACAACCCCACCGACCACGAACATTTCCAGGTCCCGGCACCCGCCGCCGATGAGCCCGCCGCCGCACCGGCCAGGCGCAGCTGGCGCGAACGCCTGGCCGGCAGCGTGTTCTCGCGCAGCCTGGGTTCGCTGTTCGTGCGCCATCCGAAGCTCGACGACGACCTGCTGGACGAGCTGGAAACCACCCTGATCACCGCCGACGTCGGCATCGAGGCCAGCACCGATCTGGTCGAGAACCTGCGCAAGCGCATGCACAAGCGCGAGTTCGCCGACTCCCCCGCGCTGCTGGCCGCCCTGCGCCAGTCGCTGGTCGCCCTGCTCAAGCCGGTCGAGCAGCCGCTGGACGTGGCGCATCGCAGACCGTTCGTGGTGCTGGTGGTGGGCATCAACGGCGCCGGCAAGACCACCACCATCGGCAAGCTGGCCCGCCGCTGGCGCGACGAGGGCCGCGCGGTGATGCTGGCCGCCGGCGACACCTTCCGCGCCGCCGCGGTGGAGCAGCTGAAGACCTGGGGCGAACGCAACCAGGTGCCGGTGATCTCGCAGGGCCAGGATGCCGATTCGGCCAGCGTGATCTTCGATGCCTTGCAGGCGGCGCGTTCGCGCGGCGCCGACGTGCTGGTCGCCGACACCGCCGGCCGCCTGCACACCCAGGGCGGCCTGATGGACGAACTGGGCAAGATCGCCCGCGTGCTGAAGAAGCTCGATGCCGATGCGCCGCACGAGGTGCTGATGGTGATCGACGGCACCACCGGACAGAACGCCGTCAACCAGGTGCGCCAGTTCCGCCAGATCGTGGGCGTCACCGGCCTGGTCGTGACCAAGCTCGACGGCACCGCCAAGGGCGGCGTGGTGTTCGCCCTGGCGCGCGAGTTCGGCCTGCCGATCCGCTACGTGGGCCTGGGTGAAACCGCCACCGACCTGCGCAGCTTCGACGCGGAGGCCTTCGTCGATGGCCTGCTTCCGGCCAGCCTCGGCGAGGTGCCGACGCATGACTGAACCGCGACGACGGGGCTGAGCGGATGTCGCGCCGACTGCGATTGACCCTGCTGGTGCTTGGCGGCCTGATGCTGGCACTGGTGCTGGCCGCGGTGATCGCCGTCTACCTGTTGCTGCAGCCGGAACGCTTCACCCGGATGCTGCAAACCCAGGCGCGCGCTGCCGGACTGGAACTGAGCCTGGCCAGCCCCGCCAGCCCCACCCTGTTTCCACGCCCGGCCCTGCAGCTGGATGGCATCACCCTGAATGCGGCCGGCGCCACCGCGCCGATCCTGCTGGCCGCGCATGGCCAGCTTGCCCTGCCATGGCACACCCTGTTCGGCGGCCCCACGGTGATTTCGCAGCTGGAGATCGATTCGCCACGGGTCGACCTGGATGCGCTGCAGGACTGGCTGGCCGCGCTGCCCGCAAAACCCGAGGGCGCGCCCCCCAACATTCCGCGCATCGATACCGGCGTCAGCATCAGCCACGGCAGCGTGGTGCGTGGCAATGAAGTGCTGCTGGGCAGCGTCTCGCTGCAGGCCGGCAACCTGGTGACCGGCCAGCCATTTCCGCTGGCGCTTTCGGCCGTCACGGCGGCGGGCACGCCGGTGCAACTGCGCCTGTCGGCGACCCCGCGCATCGAAGGCAATGCGCTGCAACTGCAGGACATCACCCTGCACCTGACCCAGGGCAGCACGGTGAAACTCGCCCTCACCGGCAGTGCGTACTGGCATGGCGCCGCCGATGCCGAGGCCAGCCTGAGCGGCAAGCTCGAGCAGGCCAACGCCGGCCAGTACGACATCTCGCTGCGACTGACGCCCGCCGACCAGAGCAACCCGTTGCTGCTGGCGCTGAAGCTGGACGGCCCTGCCAATCATGCGGATCTGAAGCTGCCGCCGCTGGCGTTGGCGCGCTGGTGGAACGGGCTTGGCGATCCCCGGGGGCCGCAATTGAGCGTGCCGCCGGGCAGCGGCCACGCCGAAATCGCCAGCCTGGAGATGGCCGGCATCAGCATCGAGGGCCTCACCGTCCAGGCCGGTATCGATGCGCCCGCAGCGGCCGGCACGGTGGCGGCACCCGCCTCGAAACCGGCGGCCGGCAAGAAACCGACAGCCGGCAAGAAACCATGACCGCTTCATTCGCGAACCGGTTGTTGCGCTGGTTCGACCGGCACGGCCGCAAGGACCTGCCGTGGCAGCAGGCGCTCGACAACGACCAGCGCGACGCCTACCGCGTGTGGTTGTCCGAAGTGATGCTGCAACAGACCCAGGTCGCCACCGTGGTTGGCTACTTCGATCGTTTCGTCGGCGCGCTGCCCACACTGGAAGCGCTGGCTGCCGCCCACGAAGACACCGTGCTGGCGCTGTGGTCGGGACTCGGCTACTACCGCCGCGCCCGCTTCCTGCACCGCGCCGCGCAACTCTGCGTCGAACGGCATGGCGGCGAACTGCCGCGCGACTTCGACGCATTGAACGCGCTGCCCGGCATCGGCCGCTCCACCGCCGGGGCGATCCAGGCGCAGGCGCACGGCCTGCGCTTTCCCATCCTCGACGGCAACGTCAAGCGCGTGCTGGCGCGCTACCACGGCATCCACGGCCACCCCGGCGAAAGCGCGGTGGAAAAGCAGCTGTGGCAACACGCCGAAGCACACACCCCGGGCACCCGCGTCGCCGACTACACCCAGGCGATCATGGATCTCGGCGCGACGGTCTGCACCCGTGCGCGCCCGCGCTGCGATGCCTGCCCGCTGGTCACGGATTGCATCGCGCACCGCGACGACCTCACCGCCGCCCTGCCTGGCCGCAAGCCGGCCCGATCGATCCCGACCCGCGCCACCGTGATGCTGATCCTGCGCGACGCAAGCCATCGCGTGTTGCTGGAACGACGGGGCCCGCAAGGCGTGTGGTCGGGCCTGTGGAGCCTGCCCGAGGCGAGCGACCCGAACGAAGCCTGGCGAGTGGCGCGGCAACACGCGCACATCGATGACGCGCAGGCGCTCGCCCCGTTCACCCACGTCTTCAGCCACTATCGGCTGGCGATCGAGCCGCTGCTGTTCGATCGCGCGACAGCCGCACGCGGCGTCGCCGATAATCCGCACTGGCGCTGGTGCGGCGTCGACGAACTCGATGCGCTTGGCCTGCCCGCGCCGGTACGCAGTCTCTTGCTGCAGATCAGCGACGCCGGCCGAACGCATGCCGCAAGCTTGCGCACCAACTGATCCGCCAGCCCCCGAGGGCCGCAACAGGAATGACCCCATGAGCCGCACCATCCACTGCAGCAAACTCCACATCGACGCCGAAGGCCTCGACTTCGCCCCCTGGCCCGGCCCGCTCGGCCAGCGCATCTACACCGAGATTTCCAAGCCCGCCTGGCAACAGTGGCTGGCCCACCAGACCACCCTGATCAACGAGTACCGGCTCAATCCCCTCGACCCGAAATCGCGCAAGTACCTCGGCGAACAGATGGAGAAATTCCTGTTCGGCGGCGACGTCGACCAGGCCGCCGGCTTCAGCCCGCCGCCCACCGAGTCTTGACGAAACGCCGCGCTTTCGGTCTAATGCGCGGCTCCACGCATCAACAGCGACCTTGCCGGTTCTGCTTGATCGCCAGGTTCCCGGCCGGGTAGCTCAGTTGGTAGAGCAGGGGATTGAAAATCCCCGTGTCGGCGGTTCGATTCCGTCCCCGGCCACCATAGAAACAAGGACTTAGCCCGCTATCACTCAGCGGGCTTTTTCTTGTGTCCGGCTCGCATCCGGCTGGAAGATGGACATGAAAAAACCCGCTCGGTAGAGCGGGTTTTATAAAGAGATCCTGACGCTTGTCGTGGCGATCTGGTCGCATTCGCGTCGAGGAAGTTCGTGGCTTAGAATCCCGTCGTGTCACGCATCGTATGTTCTCCTCAGGTTACGGCTGGATGGTATCACTACTTAGGACTGCGAATTTTAGTATCAGTTCCGCTACCTACCCCTAAGGCGAACACGTTCGCCTCATGATCCACCCGGCGCTTCATCGCCCATTTGGTGGCCAACTTCTCCAATTCAACGTACGCAAGTCCATTTCCTCTCTGAAAGTGCTTGATCAGATCCTCAAACACTGTGTAGTTACGAATTATGCGAGTTCCCTGCAGTGACAGCGCATACACTTCGTTCACAATCCCCGAGTTCACGGCACCGCAGAATTTTTCAAATTCGTCCAAGTACGGCCGAATGACTTGTCGCAGCTCGCTCTCTTTGACGCATTTGTCAAAAACAGCCGTCGGCATCTTCGCTCCCAAGTCATCGAAACAATCAATGAAGTCGCACTGGGTGGCGAGGTCATACATAGGTTTTCTTATGTTTTCGTCCGGAACCCCACCCGAAAAAAGCTGGTGATATGAGACGATTGTCTTCCACTTATGGTCATCGACCATCTGCTGATGGTTGTCTTCCAGCTGCTTCTTTTGTGCGATCAGCTGGTCGCGGATCAACAGAACTGAGAACAAGCCAGCAGCTAATACCGCTAACTCTGCTGCTTTCGATGCCACATCATAGAAATCGTGTGCCGTTCCCCGACTGAACACGCCGCCAGCAAAAAGAAGTGCAGCAAGTCCATACCAGACAGCCATCACTTTGGTTGTCACCTTGGTACCGTCCATCCATCTCCCCCTTTTCGCTCCACTGCTGCTCACGTCCAGAGCAGCCGCGACTTAGTCTCATCCACCTAAGGTCTGGGCCCTCTAACTTCCACTCAACAAAGCGCGGACATTTGCCACCCAATCATACGCAGAATATTTACCGCCAACATAGGTCGTAGATCAAGCAATTTGGCCGGAGTCGCCTCGTTCGCGCCGCCCCACGACCAACACCCGGCTCGCGTCGGCTGGTGACTATCATGGCGGTCAAACGCGCCAGCTTGGCTGGGTGGAAATTGGCCCGGGCGCTGTGGAACTCCACGAACAGCGACGCAGCAATCTCCAGATACCCCCGGTCACGATCGGCCAAGGCGCAGTCGAGCAGCACTTCGCGATGTATTTCCACGCCTGCGCGAACGTAATCTCCGCTTGCTTAGGTGCGCTTCCAATGCCTGCATAGGTCGGCGAATCAGTGCGGTGCGCGGCGGTTTTTTTGTCGAATGCGCCAACCAGCCTGTCAGAAACGTGTCTCGACGCCGCCTTATCGATGGTGGCGAATTCCAGCGCGACCACCTGGCCGATCTGGATCAATGCAGAAGCATCATTGGCGTAGACGTCGCGGAGCCTTCCGCGAACCGCCTCGTCGGGCTGGGTGGCCTTGAATCACCAGACGCGCCAACTCAGGGCGCGCTGGCGGCTAGCCTCGGGGCTGTCGGTGATCAGGGAATTGTCGGGTATCAGGGTGACATCCATGGACGGACTCCTTCGGGTTGACGGGAAAACCTCGTGACTTCTTCCGTGCCAAACATGTGCGGCAGCCGCGTCGGCAGTATTGTTCAATCCTGATCAGGGTTGGCAAAATCGACGCAGAGACATCCCGTCTGGTCGATTTGGGTCACTCCGCTACCCGTTTTGGATCACCGGACGTCGTCGCCGGTCGAGTTCCGGCTTGCGACTGGCACCGATTCCCGCTCATCGCGACTGCCCGTCGCCCACGCGAATCAAGCCTCTAGCGTAAAAGTGCACCATGAAAATGTGACGTACATCGCAAATTATAGAATTGGCACAGATGCTGCTTGGATGTGCATCGAACCCCGTTGGGTTTTCTTTCGAGTAGCCGCCATGGATGCATGCAACGCAGTACCCGGCACAGGCCGTACCCAGCAGCTTTTGGCCGAGCGCCTGCGGCAGCGTTATGCCCGGTGCCGCGAATCGCTGGCCAGCCGCAGCAGTGAATCGCCAGTGCAGGCGAAAGCCGTCGACGCGTCGCCGCTTCGTCCAGTTGCATGGATAGCGAATGGCAGCGCAGCGTCGGAACTACCGCCGACCGCTTCGGCAGAGCGCTTTTCCACCTTGTTCTCGCAAGCCTACAGTGCCGCACGGGAGTCACAGGACAACGCCCTCGCCGTCACCCTCGATCGCGGCAGACAGCACGCGGCGGCCTGACCCCATCGCACCGCAACCGCCGGGCCGACACGGAATCCAGCAGGCGCGGCGCGCAAGGCGCCATGGGGAAGGACGTGCGAAAATCCCCCATCCATCGACGACACCACCGAGTTCATGACTTCCCAGAAATACGATTTCCGCCAGTTCCAAGAAGAACTCGCCAGGCTCGAACAGAAGGTGGAGAAGCAGCAGGCCGCCAAGCCGCCCGGCACGAAACCGCTTGGCAAGAAGGCGCTGGCCGCCCAGCGGATGGCGATGGCCCGCGAGGAATTCCTGGCCCTGCGCAAACGGCACGAACTGACCGTGGCCGACGTGGTGGCGTTCTTTCCGGAGGAGGAAGGCATCGCCTACCTGCAGGAACTGATCGCCGCCGCGCAGACGAAACCGCGGCGCAGCCGCAAGGCCTGAGTCCGCACCACCGCTGGCGGATGGACCCGCAGGAAGTTGCTGACTAGTATCGGAGCACTCTGCCCTTACGACAGGTGAAGCCCGTGAAGCGACTACTCCTCAGCGCCGTGATCATGGCCGCGTTCTCGACCGCCCAGGCCACCGACCAGCCCGGCTTCAGCACCGAGCGGCTTTCGGCCGCGGTGAAGACGCTTTCCTCGGATGCATTCGAAGGCCGCGGGCCGGCCACGCCGGCCGAGACCAAGACCATCGACTACGTGGTGGCGCAGATGAAGGCCGCCGGCCTGCAACCGGGCGGCGACCTCAAGGACGGCAAACGCGGCTGGACCCAGGCAGTGCCGTTGCGACGCAGCGCGATCGTTGGCACGCCGGTGTTACGGCTGGCGCTTGGCGACCAGCATGAAAAACTGACCCAGGGCGAGCAGATCGCGATCCGCGCCCCGATGAACGGTTCGACCGAGGTGGCGATCCGCAACGCGCCGTTGGTGTTCGTCGGCTACGGCGTGAAGGCGCCGGAGCGCCACTGGGATGATTTCAAGGGCGTCGACCTGCACGGCAAGATCGCCGTGGTGCTGATCAACGATCCGGATTTCGAGACCGGCCACGGCGACTTCGGCGGCAAGGCGATGACCTACTACGGCCGCTGGACCTACAAGTTCGAGGAAGCCGCGCGGCAGGGCGCGCTCGGCCTGCTGGTGATCCACGAGACCGCGCCCGCTTCGTACGGCTGGGCCACGGTGAAGAACTCCAACACCAACGCGATGTTCGACATCGTGCGCGACAAGCCCGCCGCCGTGCACCCGGAACTGGAAGGCTGGATTCAGCGCGACCTGGCCGTGCGGATGTTCAGTCACGCCGGGCTGGATTTCGATGCGCTGAAGAAGCAGGCGCAGACGCGCGACTTCAAGCCGGTCACGCTGAAGGATGAAAGTCTCTCGGCCCACTTCAAGGTCGATTCGCAGGTGATCACCTCGCACAACATCGTCGGCCGCGTGGAAGGCAGCAAGCGCCCGGACCAGACGGTGATCTACAGCGCGCACTGGGATCATCTCGGCGTCGGCGCGCCAGACGCCAGCGGCGACCGCATCTACAACGGCGCCGTCGACAACGCCACCGGCACTGCTGCGCTGATCGAGATGGGGCGCGCCTTCGCCCAGGGCCCACGGCCCGAGCGCACGGTGGTGTTCCTCAACGTCACCGCCGAGGAAAAGGGCCTGCTCGGCTCCGAGTACTACGCGGCCAATCCGCTCTACCCGCTGGCCACCACGGTCGGCGTGCTCAACATGGACGCACTCGATCCGCATGGCCCCGCGCGCAACTTCACCATCTCCGGCAGCGCGAAGCTGGGCCTGCTGGACGACCTGATCGCCGAGGCGAAGAAGCACGACATGAGCTACACCGCCGACCCGAAACCCGAGGCGGGCTACTTCTTCCGGTCCGATCACTTCTCGTTCGCCAAGCGCGGCGTGCCGGCGGTCTCGTTCGGCTCGGGCAATGACTGGATCAATGGCGGCCTGGCAGCCGGCAAGGCCGCCGAGGACGAGTACACCGCCAAGCGCTACCACCAGCCCGCCGACCAATGGGAAGCGGACTGGTCGTTCACCGGCATGGCGCGCGACCTGCAGGTGCTCCACGACGTGGGCAGCGACCTGGCCAATTCCGACCAGTGGCCGGACTGGAGCAAGGACTCCGAATTCCGCAGCATCCGCGACGCCAGCAGCGCCGAGCGGAAATAGCACAGTGTTCCCTCCCCTGCTTTGCAGGGGAGGGCTGGGGTGGGGTCAACGCAAAAGCCGCAGCAACACCATCACGCCACGCCGGCAAACCATGCGCCGTAGCCGGGAAGCTGCAGGCGGCTTCCTTCGAGGCTGCCCGACAACAGGCCGTGCCCTTCCAGCGGACGCAGTCGCGCAAGCTCCCCGGGAAGATCGATGCCGACCGGCGCGTCGCCGAGGTTGAACACCACCAGCACGGTTCGTTCGGCCCAGTGGCGGGTGAAGGCCAGCACCGGTTCGACGGTATCGATGAAGGCGATGTCGCCCCAGCGCATCGCCGGTCGCGACTGGCGCCAGTGCATGAAGGTGCGGAAACCGTTCAACACCGAATGCGGATCACCGTCCTGGCGGCTCACCGCCAGCTCGCGATGTTCGTCCGGCACCGGCAACCACGGCGTGCCGTGGCTGAAGCCCGCGTGCGCCGCGGCATCGCTCCACGGCATCGGCGTGCGGCAACCGTCACGACCCTTGAACTGCGGCCAGAACGCGATGCCGTACGGGTCCTGCAGCGCCTCGAACGGCAGCTCCGCCTCGGTCAGGCCCAGCTCCTCGCCCTGGTAGACGCAGACCGAGCCGCGCAGCGAGCAGACCATCGCGGTGAGCAGGTTGGCCAGTGATGCGGATGACCGCCCCTTGCCCCAGCGCGTCAGCACGCGTTCGACATCGTGGTTGGAGATCGCCCAGCATGGCCAGCCTTCGGTCATCTGCGCTTCCAGCGTCTGCACCGTGCCGCGGATGTGCGCGGCGCTGAAGTCGTCGGTGAGCAGCTCGAAGCTGTAGCCCATGTGCAGCCGGCCGGGACGGGTGTATTCGGCCATCGTCGCCAGCGAATCCTCCGAGGAGATCTCGCCCAGCGTGGTCGCGCCCGGATAGCGGTCCATCAGCGCGCGCAACTCGCCGAGGAAGGCCAGATTCTCCGGCTGCGTGTTGTTGTAGTAGTGGTACTGGAACGCGTACGGGTTGTCCGGGCTGAAGCCGCGGCCCACGCGCTTGTCCTTGGGCTTGGGCGGGTTGTCGCGCAGCTGGCGGTCGTGGAAGCAGAAGTTGATCGCATCCAGGCGGAAGCCGTCGACGCCCTTGTCCAGCCAGAAGCGCACGCTGTCCAGGATCGCCGCGCGCACTTCCGCGTGGTGGAAATTCAGGTCCGGCTGCGAGGTCAGGAAGTTGTGCAGGTAATACTGGCCGCGGCGCGGCTCCCACTGCCACGCCGAACCGCCGAACAGCGACAGCCAGTTGTTCGGCGCACTGCCATCGTCCTTCGCGTCGGCCCACACGTACCAGTCGGCCTTCGCGTTGTCGCGGCTTTGCCGGCTTTCGCGGAACCACGCGTGCTCGGCCGAGGTGTGGCTGAGCACCTGGTCGATCATCACCTTCAGGCCCAGCCCGTGCGCCTTTTCCAGCAGCGCATCGAAGTCGGCCAGCGTGCCGAACAGCGGATCGACGTCGCGGTAGTCGGCGATGTCGTAGCCGAAGTCGGCCATCGGCGACTTGAAGAACGGCGCCACCCAGATCGCGTCCACGCCAAGGCTGGCCACGTAGTCGAGACGCGCGATGATGCCCGGCAGATCGCCCACGCCGTCGCCATCGGTGTCCAGGAAACTGCGCGGGTAAATCTGATAGGTGACGGCGCCGCGCCACCATGGTGCATCGATCATTTGGACGTGTCCCTGGGACATGAGGCGGGGGCGTTCGGCCACCCGTCTTCGGATGCGATCAGCTTAGCGGCGGCACCGCTGCAACCGGCACGGGTCTGCATACGTATTCATTCTTGCTGCAGTTGCGACATGCGATGCGCGCGACGGCGTTGTCCGCCATCCGGTCGCGACGGGCCAAGCCCAAGCGGCATCCGGGTTCGCCCTGTCGTCACCCACGCTCCGGGCACGCGCCACCGCATTGCAACATGCCGGGTTTCGCGCCCCCCATGAATACGTATGCAGAAAATGCTTCACCGCAGAATCGTCGGCCTACTATGCGACCACGCCGCCGAAAACCTCGGCAGCGCACCTGCCGACGGTCGTCGCCGACGGAAGCGCGGGGACTCCAACAACCGAGATCGACGGCGACACATTGCGGGAGGGGATTACATGGTTCTGAAACACAAGTTGCTGGCGCTGGCGATCGCATCGGTGTGCCTTGGCGCAAGCGCCACGGCTTACGCGGGCTCCGCGTCGCGGTCCGATCAACCGCAGAGCACGCAAGATCAGACACAGGCGCCATCGGCCGACAACAACAGCGACCAGGACAAGGCCGACGCCAAGCGCAAGACGCAGAAGCTGCAGTCCGTCGAGGTCAACGGCTTCATCAGCAGCATCGAGAACTCCACCGCGCTGAAGCGCAACGCCAGCAGCATCGTCGAGGCCGTGTCGGCCGAACAGATCGGCAAGCTGCCCGGCGTCAGCATCGCCGACACGCTCGGTCGCCTGCCCGGCCTGGCCGTGCAGACCGTCAGCGGTCGTCCGCAGGTGCTGACCATCCACGGCCTGGGCCCGGACTTCTCCACCGCGCTGATCAACGGCGGCCAGCAGGTTTCCACCTCCAACAACCGCGACGTGCAGTTCGACCAGTACCCGTCGAGCTGGTTCGACAACGTGGTCGTGCACCTGACCCCGCAGGCCAACCTGATCGGCCAGGGCCTCACCGGCACGGTGGACATGCACACCATCCGTCCGCTGGAAAAGAGCGGTCCCGAAGCGGCGGTGAACGCCCACTACATCTGGGACGGCATGTCGCAGCAGGCCGACGGTCCCGGCGTCAGTGACCGGGGCTACAACCTCAACGGCGTGTGGGTGCACCAGTTCGCCGACCACACCCTCGGCGTCACCCTCGGTGTGGATCTCGAATCCAATCCCGCGCAGATCCAGCACCAGGCACCGTGGGGCTACCCGACCGACGCCAACGGCAATGCCGTGATCGGCGGCTCGAAGAACTACGGCATCTCCGACACGATGAAGCGCCGCGGCGTGCTGGCCACCGTGCAGTGGCAGCCGAACGAGCACTACACCGGCACCGTCGACGTCACCTACGACAACTTCAAGGAAGTGCAGCAGGCCAAGGGCATGGAGTTCCCGCTGTTCTGGGGCAACGCCACGCTGCAGCCGAATGGCAACGTGCAGAACGGCTTCATCCAGAGCGGCACCTACGACGGCGTCAAGGCGGTCATCCGCAACGATTACAACAGCACCAGCGCCCGGGTCTACAACTTCAACTGGGACAACAAGTTCACCATCAACGAGGACTGGACGGCCGACCTCGACGCGAACTACTCGCGCGCCACCCGCCGCGACATCAACCTCGAAAGCTATTCCGGCACCGACTTCGGCGCGAACAACGGCGCCCGCGACAGCCTCGGCTTCATCGAGCGCAACAACGGCTTGTTCTACGTCAACCCCTCGCTGGATTACGGCAGCGGCATGGTGCTGACCGACCCGCAGGGCTGGGGCGGCGGCAACGACGTGGTGCAGGCCGGCTTCATCAACGCGCCGCACACGGTGGACTACCTGGCCAACCTGCACCTGGCGGTGGAGCGCAGCTTCTCCAGCGGCCCGTTCTCCAGCATGGAGTTCGGCGTGGCGCACAGCACCCGCGACAAGACCTACAACATCGACCAGAGCTTCCTGACCCTGGGCGGCGGCACGATCAGCAGCGGCACCGCGGTCGAGACCGCGCCGTTCGGCGGCAGCAGCTGCAGCCCGCTGGCGTGGATGGGCGTGGGTTCGCAGACCTGCTACAACCCGTTCGACCTGATCCGCGACGGCACCCTGGTCAGCGTGCCCACCTTCGGCTCGTCGCTGTCGATGCCGCCGAACTGGAAGGTGCGCGAAAAGACCCTGACCCCGTACTTCCAGTTCAACCTGGACACCTACATGGGTGGCGTCAGCCTGCGTGGCAACTTCGGCGTGCAGGCACAGCACACCTCGCAGCGTGCGGAAGGCGAGCGCGTGGCGCCGGGCAGCGCGATCACCGGCAACGCGATCACGCTGATCCCGGTGGTGGGCAATACCAGCTACACCAAGGTCCTGCCCAGCGCGAACCTGATCTTCGGCTTCAGCGACAGTGATGACCTGCGTGTCAGCGCCGCCCGTACCCTGGCCCGCCCGCGCATGGACCAGATGAACGCCAGCCTCGGGGTGAGCGGCAACATCACCCACCTGACCAGCACCGATCCGAACCAGGCGTACTTCAGCGCTTCCGGCGGCAATGCCCAGCTCAAGCCGACCATGGCCGACAACTACAACGTCAGCTACGAGCACTACTTCTCGAACGAAGGCGGCTATGAATGCAAGGCCGGTGACGCGAAGAACTCGGACCTGTGCCGCAGCGCCGGTGGCGGCTACTTCGCGCTGTCGGGCTACTACCTGAAGCTGACCGACTACATCAATCCGAACGCGGCCTACCTGTACGATTTCAGCTCGTTCCTGCCGTTCGGCCTGACGCCGGCGCAGCAGGCCCAGCTGGGCACCACCCTGGGCACCGTCTCCGGCCCGACCAACGACGGCCACGGCTACGTGAAGGGCGCCCAGCTCACCCTGAACCTGCCGTTCAACCTGTTCACGCCATCGCTCAACGGCTTCGGCGCGATCCTCACCGGCAACCGCACCAACAGCTCGCTGGTGTTCGCCGGCAACAGCAACCCGATCACCGTGCCGGGCCTGTCGAAGTGGGTCGCCAACGGCACGCTGTACTACCAGCATGACGGCTTCGAGGCCCGTGTCAGCGACAGCTACCGCTCCAGCTTCCTGGGCGAGGTGTCGGGCATCAGCGCCTCGCGCATCGAGCAGACCATCCAGGGCGGCAGCACCTACGACGCCCAGGTGAGCTACACGTTCGACAGCGGCGCGCTCAAGGGTCTGACCCTGGTCGCGCAGGGTTCGAACCTGTCCAACAAGACCTTCATCACCTACCAGAACAACGATCCCCGCCAGGTGCTGACGTGGGAACGTTACGGCCGCCGCTTCGATATCGGCGTCTCGTACAAGTTCCAGTAAGGCGTAGCGACGTACCTCCCCAACCTGCCCCGCTGAGTGACTTCCAGCGGGGCTCTTTTTTTCGGCGGCGCCAGGACAGCGGCGCGGCAACCGCGGCGGAACCTTCCGGAGCAGAGCGGCATGAACGATCCGAGAATCCGGCAGGTGGTGATCGTCGGCGGCGGCACGGCCGGCTGGATGACGGCAGCCCTGCTCGCCCAGGCGCTGGGCCCGCAACTGGACATCCGGCTGGTCGAGTCCAGCGAGATCGGCATCGTCGGCGTGGGCGAGGCGACCATCCCGCAGATCCGCCACGTCAGCCAGTTCCTCGGCATCGACGAGGACGAGCTGCTCAAGGCCAGTCGCGGCACGATCAAGCTCGCGGTGCAGTTCAACGACTGGCGACGGATCGGCGACTCCTACCTGCACGCGTTCAGCGACATCGGCCTGCCGCTGGGCCTGGCCGCGTTCCAGCACTACTGGCTGAGAGGCCGCGAACTGGATCCCGAGGCGCCCGACCTGTGGGCGTACTCGATCAACGCCCAGGCCGCCAACGCCAATCGCTTCGCCCGGATGGACAAGGTCGGCGACAGCCCGCTCACCGGCATCCGCTACGCCTACCACTTCGATGCCGCGCGCTTCGGCCAGCTGCTGCGCCGGCACGCCGAACAGCGCGGGGTGAAACGCACCGACGGCAAGGTGGTCGACGTCGCGCTGCGCGGCAGCGACGGTTTCATCGAATCGATAAGACTCGACAGCGGCGAGACCATCGCCGGCGACCTGTTCATCGACTGCTCCGGCTTCCGCGGGCTGCTGACCGAAGGCGCGCTGAAGACCGGCTACGACAGCTGGCAACACTGGCTGCCGTGCGACCGCGCCGTGGTGGTTGCCAGCGAACACGGCGACACGCTGCGCCCGTACACCCAGGCCAGCGCGCAGCAGGCCGGCTGGCAGTGGCGGATTCCGCTGCAGCACCTGGACAGCAACGGCCACGTCTACAGCAGCAGCCACCTCAGCGACGACGAGGCCTGCGCCACCCTGCTCTCCCATCTCGAAGGCCCGATGATCGGCGAGCCACGCCAGCTGCGCTTCCACACCGGCATCCGCAAGCAGGTGTGGAACCGCAACTGCATCGCGATGGGCCTGGCCAGCGGCTTCATCGAACCGCTGGAATCGACCAGCATCCACCTGATGCAGTCCGCGGTCGGCCGCCTGCTGACGATGTTCCCGGACAAGCACTTCGACCCCGCGCTGATCGCCGAATACAACCGCCAGACGCGTTTCGAATACGAGCGCACGCGCGATTTCATCGCCCTGCACTACAACGCCACCGAGCGCGACGACACGGCGTTCTGGCGGCAATGCGCCACGATGGCCCTGCCCGAGGGACTGGCCCACCGGATCGAACTGTTTCGCCAGAGCGGCCACATCTTCCGCGACGGCGAAGAGCTGTTCACCCCGACCGGCTGGCTGCAGGTGATGATCGGCCAGGGCATCGTTCCTCAGCGCCATTCGCCGCTGGCCGACGGCCTGCCGCAGGCGCAGCTCGGCGAGTTCCTGGGCAATATCCGCACCCTGGTCGACCGCGCCGTCGCCAGCATGCCCGGCCACGCCGACTTCATCGCCCGCCACTTCAAGGCGGCCGACTGATCCGCCATTGCTGGAGTCGCAGATGATCCGTTACCTGCTGTTGGCACTGCTGATCCTCGGCACGACGCTGCCCGCGGCGGCAGCGCGTCCGTCACCGGATCCGGTCGGCTCCGGCGTCTGGTACGAGATCTTCGTGCGCAGCTGGGTCGACACCGACGGCGACGGTGTCGGCGACCTCAACGGCGTCACCGCAAAGCTCGACTACCTGCAGTCGCTCGGCGTCGACGGCATCTGGCTGATGCCGATCAATCCCTCGCCCAGCTACCACGGCTACGACGTCACCGATTACTACGGCATCAATCCGCAGTACGGCACGATGGCCGACTTCAAGCGCCTGCTGCGCGAGGCGCACCGGCGCCACATCAAGGTGATCATCGACCTGGTGATCAACCACACCAGCGACCGGCACCCGTGGTTCATCGCCGCCCGCGATCCCGCCGACCCGCATCACGACTGGTACAGCTGGGCCGGCCCGCACACCGACCTGCACGCCGAGGATGCCGCGGGCGCGCAGGCCTGGCACGCGCTCGGCAAGGCGCACTACCTGGGCGACTTCTCCGCCAACATGCCCGACCTCGACTACGACACGCCGGCGGTGCGCAGGGAGATGGTCAGGCTCGGCCGGTACTGGCTGAAGAAAGGCGTCGATGGCTTCCGCCTCGACGCGGCCCAGCACATCTACTACGACTTCAAGGCGGACATGAACAATCCGCTGACGCTGCAGAAGAACCTCGCCTGGTGGTCGGAATTCCGTCGCGGCCTGGACGCGGTGAACCCTGCGGCCTACGTCGTCGGCGAAGTGACCCGCGACTCCGCCGATGCACTGGCGCCGTACTTCAAGCCGCTCAGCGCGGTGTTCGATTTTCCGCTGGCGGTGCAATTGATCGACAGCGCGCGCAATGAACGCGCCGGTGAGCTCGGTGCGCTGCTCGCACGCACCGATGCCGCCTACCGCAAGGTCGCCGGCAAGTCCGGCGTCGATGCGCCGTTCCTGTCCAATCACGACCAGGACCGCGTGATGAGCCAGCTCGACGGCAACCCGCAGCACATGCGCATGGCCGCCGCGATGCTGCTCACCCTGCCCGGCCATCCGTTCGTCTACTACGGCGAGGAGCTGGGCATGCGCGGCAGGAAACCCGACCCGGATTTGCGCGAGCCGATGCGCTGGCACCGCGATCCGCAGGGCACGGGCGAGACGCACTGGAAAGCCTTCAGCGCCGGCGATGGCCCCGCGGTCTCGGTGGAGGCGCAGCAAAAGGTCGACGATTCACTGCTGCACTACTACACGACGCTGATCGGCTGGCGCCGCCAGGTCGCGGCGCTGCGCGACGGCACCATCCGCGAATATCCCCAGACCAATCCGCACATCGCCGCCTGGCAACTCGACGACGACGCCAGCCACGTGCTGGTGCTGCACAACCTGTCCGGGCAGACGCAACAGGTGCCGCTGGGCACCAGCCGATTCCGCACGCTGCGGCTGCACAGCAAACCGGACACCACGCTGCAGCGCCAGCGGCTTTCCCTGCCGCCATATTCCAGCGCGATCCTGGACTGAACCTTGATCCACGAGGAACCCCGCATGACATCCCCTCCCCGCAAAATCGGTCGGCGTGCAAACGCCTGGTTGTGGCTCGGCCTCGGCCTCGCCCTCGCCCCGGCCGCCAACTTCGCCGCGACTGCTCCCGCGTCGACCCCGCAGGCACCCCGCATGGCACAACTCGTCGACCACGCCATCGCGATCGATCTCGGCACCGATCGTCTGGACGTCCGTTTCGTGGCACCCGGCATCGTGCACATCCACCCCACGCGATACGGCCATGCCGCTGCGCCGACGCCGATACTCGACCCCGCCGGCCGCCGATCGACGTTCGCGCAGGTTCGCGGCACGCAGCTGGCGGACGGCATGAACCTCGCCTCCGCGGTCGCTTCGGTGCGCTGGGATCAGCAGACGCGCCAGCTGCAGTTCGACGACGCGCAACAGCATCCGCTGCTGCGCATCAACACCGACGCCCTGTGCCAGGGCAAGCTCGACGCGAAGCACGATGCGAGCGACGCGCTGTACGGCATCGGCGGCTACAACGCGACCGAGGATGCCTCCGCCGGCCTGTTGCGCAGCGGCACGCTGCAGGCAAAATCCGGCGAGCAGGGCCACGCTGGCGCGCCATTCGTGTGGAGCACCGCCGGCTACGGCGTGCTGCTGGACAGCGACGGCGCCACCTTCGAGCTGCAACCCGGCACGATCGCCGCCAGCAGCCCGGGCAAGGCATCGGACGTCTATATCCTGCTGGGCACGCCCGCGCAGATCTTCGACTCGCTGGCCCAGCTCAGCGGCCGCACGCCGCTGTTCCCGAAGTGGGCGATGGGCTTCACCAACAGCCAGTGGGGCATCGATCAGAAAGAGCTGCTGCAGATCGTCGACACCTACCGCGCCAGGCACATCCCGATCGACAACATCACGCTGGACTTCGACTGGAAGGCCTGGGGCGAGGACGACTACGGCGAGTTCCGCTGGAACCCGACCAAGTTTCCCGACGGCCCCAGCGGTGCACTGAAGAAGCAGATGGATGCCCGGGGCATCCGCCTGACCGGCATCATGAAGCCGCGCATCCACGTCGACACCGTCGAAGGACGCTACGCCACCGCCCACGATTTCTGGGTGCCCGGCGAAAAGGTCAGCGACGACTATTTCTCGCACAAGCCGGTGAAGAACATCGACTTCGACATCCCCGCCGCACGCCACTGGTTCGGCGAGTTGGCGATCAAGTACGGCTACGACGACGGCATCGTCGGCTGGTGGAACGACGAGGCCGACACCACCGGCAGCGACACCGAGTTCATGAACATGCAGCGCGCGCTGTACGACAGCCAGCGCGCCGTCTCCAACGAACGCGTGTGGTCGATCAACCGCAACTTCTGGCTCGGTTCGCAGCGCTACGCCTACGGCCTGTGGTCCGGCGACATCGACACCGGCTTCGCCAGCATGGCCGGCCAGCGCGCGCGCATGCTCAGCGCGATCGACGTGGGTGCGATGCAATGGGGCATGGACGGCGGCGGTTTCCGCAACGGCACGCCGACGCCGGAGAACTACGCGCGCTGGATCCAGTTCGGCGCGTTCACGCCGATCTTCCGCGTGCACGGCGAGCTGGGCCAGAAGCGCCAGCCGTGGGTCTACGGCCCGATTGCCGAGAAATCCGCGACCGCGGCGATCCGCCTGCGCTACGCGCTGATCCCGTACATCTACAGCTACGAGCACTCACGTCGCGTCGACGGCGTCGGCCTGGTGCGCCCGCTGCTGTTCGACTGGCCGCATGATGCCCACGTGCGCAACGACGTCGACAGCTGGCTGTTCGGCGACTGGCTGCTGGCGTCGCCGGTAGTGGAACAGGGCCAGACTTCGAAAGACGTCTATCTGCCCGCCGGCCGCTGGATCGACTGGTTCAGCGGCAAGGCCTACGACGGCGGCCAGACCATCCACCTGGCGATCGACAGCAAGACGTGGAGCGATATTCCGCTGTTCGTTCGAGACGGCGCGATCATCCCGAACCGCCCGCCCGAGGATTATGTCGGCCAGCACCCGCTGACCGAACTCGGCGTCGACATCTTCCCCGCCGCGCAGCGCAGCACGTTCAATTACTACGACGACGACGGCGGCACCTACGACTACGAGCACGGCGTGTACTTCCTGCAGCCACTGTCGGTGCAGCGCAAGGGCGACACGGTGCAACTGGACATCGCCGCCGCGAGCGGCAGCTTCAAGCCGGCCTTGCGCTATTACCTGCTGAAGATCCACGGCAGCGCGGCGACCCGCGTCGGCCAGCTGAAATCCTTCGCGAACCTGCACGCGCTGCAGCAGGCCGAAGGCGAAGGCTGGGCCAGCGGCCACGACCGCTACGGCGACGTCACCTGGGTGCGGGTCGCCGCCGCACGCGCCACCGAGCTCACCCTCAACCGGAATCCATGAGCCTGGGAAACAGCCGACTCACCCGAAAGCTTTTCGCTCCACCCACCTGCGGAGGGATGTTCGATGGGCAATCAAGGCAAGGCGTCACGCGGTTCGAAATCCAGCCTGGCGTGCGCGCTCGCCGCGGCCCTGGCGCTCTACGCGCTACCGGCCATCCATGAGCAGGCGCGCGCGGCCAGCAACGACAACAACGTGGAATGGAGCGGCCTGTTCCACGACCAGGGCCCGCTCTACGACAACCACGTCGAGCCGACTTCCGCCCAGGCGGTCACGCTGACCCTGCGCACGTTCAAGGGCGACATCAGCAGCGCCAACATCAAGTATTACGACAGCGCGGACGGCGCCTTCCACTGGATAGCGATGAGCTGGTCGGCGAACGATGCCACCGGCAACTTCGACTACTGGAAGGGCACCGTGCCGGCCAGCGCCTCGAAGAAGTATTACCGCTTCCAGATCAACGACGGCAGCGCCACCGCCTGGCTCAACGCCGCCGGCACCACGTCGGCCGAGCCGTCCTCCGGCGACTTCTTAATCCTGCCCGGCTTCACCACGCCGGCGTGGATGAAGAACGGCGTGATGTACCAGATCTTCCCGGACCGTTTCTACAACGGCAGCACCGCGAACGACGTCACCAACGGCCAGTACACCTATGCGGGCTGCGCCACCGAGAAGCACGCGTGGGGGTCGAGCGTGGTGGCCAACGTCGGCGGCTGCAACACCGCCGTGTTCTTCGGCGGCGACCTGGCCGGCATCGACCAGAAACTGGGCTACATCAAGAACACCGTGGGCGCCGACATCATCTATCTCAACCCGGTCTTCCTGTCGCCGAGCAACCACAAGTACGACACCGAGGACTACATGACGGTGGACCCGGCGTTCGGCAGCAACAGCACGCTGCAGACGCTGAGCGCGGACATCCACAGCACCAGTAACGGACCGAAGGGCTACCTGGTGCTCGACGGCGTGTTCAACCACACCGGCGACACCCACAAGTGGTTCGACCGCTTCCACTGGTGGAGCAGCCTCACCGGCGCCTACGAGTCGCAGTCCAGTCCGACCTACGGCTACTACACCTTCCAGAGCTGGCCCAACACCTACTCCGCGTTCTTCGGCTTCTCGTCCATGCCCAAGCTGGACTACGGCGCCAGCGGCTCGGCCGTGCGCAACGCGATCTACGGCAGCACCAGCTCGGTGGTGAAGACCTGGCTGAAGTCGCCGTACTCGATCGACGGCTGGCGCCTCGACGCGGCGCAGTACCTCGATGCCGGCGGCGGCAACGGCAGCGACACCGCCAACCACCAGATCATGGCCGAGCTGCGCAGCGCGGTGAAATCGGTCAACGCCAACGCCGACATCCTCGGCGAGTTCTGGGGCAATGCCGGCCCGTGGACCGCCGGCGGCGACCAGTGGGACGGCGCGATGAACTACGACGGCTTCACCCAGCCGGTGTCGGAGTGGATCACCGGCAAGGACTACGGCGGCGGCACGGCGAGCATCCCGGTCTCGCAGTTCGACAGCTGGCTGCACGGCACCCGGGCGAACTACCCGACCAACGTGCAGCAGGCGATGAGCAACTTCCTCAGCAGCCACGACATCACCCGCTTCGGCAACCGCGCCGGCGGCGACATCTGGAAGACTTACCTGGCGCTGTTCTTCCAGATGACCTACGTGGGCACGCCCACGATCTACTACGGCGACGAGTACGGCATGCAGGGCGGCGCCGATCCGGACAACCGCCGCACCTTCGACTGGACCGTCGGCAGCAGCACCAACAGCGCGGTGGCGCTGACCAGGAAACTGACCACGATCCGCAATGCCTACCCCGCGCTGCGCACCGGCTCGTTCATGACCCTGCTCACCGACGACGGCAACAAGCTGTACGCGTACGGCCGCTTCGACGCGGGCAACCGCATCGCGGTGGCGCTCAACAACGACTCGGTGACGCACACGGTGACGGTGCCGGTGTGGCAGCTGAGCATGACCAACGGCAGCACGGTCACCGAGCTGATCTCGGGCACGCACTACACCGTGCAGAACGGCCAGGTCAGCGTGAGCGTGAATGGCCATTACGGGGCGATCCTGGCGCAGTGATTCCGGCCCGGGGAGGCGCGTGGCGCATGGGCCACGCGTCGCTGGACGCCGCCCCTCGCGCGTAGGAAACTGGCCCGCGATGTAAACGTTTACATCCTGCTGGTTGCCGGCTTCCGCTGCGGCGTCCCCGCGCCACCCCACGCGTCGAACAGGATCTCGCCATGACTCTTTCCGCCTCGCTTCGCCACCTGGCCCTGGGCTTTTGCGCGACCGCCCTGCTGCTCGGCGGCACGGCCAGCGCCACGCCGCCCGCGACCACCACCAGCCTGCGCATCGACGCGCAGGCGCAGGGCACGCCCTTCCCCCATTTCTGGGAACAGATGCTGGGCTCCGGCCGCGCCGCGCTGGCGCTGCGCGATGACTACCGCAAGGACCTGGACGCCGTGCACCAGGCCACCGGGGTCGGCTACATCCGCTTCCACGGCATCCTCGACCACGACGTGGGCCTGATCCAGCGCGATGCGCAGGGAAAGATCTCCTACAACTTCTCCTACATCGACCAGATCTACGACGGCCTGCTCGGACACGGCTTCAAGCCGTTCGTGGAACTCGGCTTCATGCCGCCGGAGCTGACCTCCGACCCGGCCGCGCTGCACCCGTTCTGGTATCACCCGAACATCGCGCCGCCCAAGGACTACGCCGAGTGGGACGCGATGATCGACGCGCTGGCCAGGCACCTGGTCGAGCGCTACGGCATCGATGAAGTGGCCAGCTGGTACTTCGAGGTATGGAACGAGCCGAACATCGGCTTCTGGGTCGGCAAGCCCGCGCAGTCCAGCTACTTCACCCTGTACGACCATACCGCTCACGCGCTCAAGGCGGTCAGCCCGCGCATCCGCGTGGGTGGCCCGGCCACGGCCCAGGCGGCGTGGGCCACCGACTTCCTCGCCCACACGCACAGGAACAACGTGCCGGTCGACTTCGTCAGCACGCACGTCTACGGCGACGACACCGCCGACAACGTGTTCCACACCGGCGAGAACATTCAGCGCCGTGACATGGTCTGCCGCTCGGTCGACAAGGTGCACCGGGAAATCGCCGCCTCGCCCTACCCGCACATGCCGCTGATCTTCAGCGAGTACAACGCCAGCTACGCGAACCTGCCCAACGTCACCGACACCGTGTTCATGGGCCCGTGGCTGGCCAACACCATCCGCGAGTGCGCGGGCAAGGTCGAGGCGATGAGCTACTGGTCGTTCTCCGACGTATTCGAGGAACAGGGCATCGTGCGCAATCCGTTCTACGGCGGCTTTGGCCTGATCGCCGCCAACCGCATTCCCAAGCCCGCGTTCAACGCGTTCGCGATCCTGCACAAGCTGGGCGGACAGCGGCTGGCCGTCGCCTCCGACTCCGCCCTGGTCACCCGGCGCGATGACGGCACGCTGGTGATCGCCCTGTGGAATTACGCCCCGCCGGTGGGCGATACCGCCAGCTACACGCCGGGCAGGCCCGCCGGCAGCACGAAGCACTTCAGCCTCGACGTGCGGCACCTGCCCGCCGCCGCCCGCGCCACCGCGTGGCGCGTCGATGAAACCCATGGCAACGCGGTCGCCGCGTTCGACGGCATGGGCCGCCCCGACTCGCCCAGCCGCGCGCAGATCGTGCAACTGCGCGAAGCGGGCAAGCTGGCCGCGCCGGAGTCGATCGACCTGCGCGACGGCAAGCTCGCGGTCGACGTGCCGGTGCAGGGCCTGGTGGTGATCGAGCTGCGCTGAAGCGACCCCGACAGCGCAGCGCGGCGGACGAGCTCTGCCCTAGGCGGCAAAGCCCTCGTGCTGCGCCGTCCGCTGCGCGTGCTCGCGGCACAACTGCTCGACCAGGGTGCGATGGTCGGGCAGATCGACAAGTGCATGGCCGGCCATCTCGCGGATCATCGCGAACTCGCGCTGCGCCGCCGCCATCTGCGGATACGCGCTGCGCATCGGCTCCAGGTCGGTCCTGAATTCCATGCCGTACAGTACGTACTGCCAGCTGCACGGCAGGAACATTTCCAGGTCGGTGACGAAGTCCAGCCGGTGCGGCGGGCGATGCCGCCACAGCGCGAGGCGGTCCTGCAGCGTCTGCGGGATGCTGGCGGGGTCGGCGTTGTCGATCCAGAACGCGTGGTCGCGCCGCTGCGACAGGCAGTAGTGCATCTTGATGAAGTCGATGATGCGCTCGTAGCGCGCCACCATCATCTGGTTGTAGTGGCGCGCGCTGCGTTCCATGTCGTCGAGGTCGCCGGGCAGCAGATGGGTGATCAGGTACGCGCCCAGTTCGACCAGGGCGATGCCGGTGGATTCCAGCGGCTCGACGAAGCCGCCGGCCAGGCCCACCGCCACGCAGTTGCGCCGCCAGTGCTCGGGCCGGTAGCCGGTCTCGAACTTGATGTGCAGCGATTCCAGCCCCGCCGCCTGCTCGCCCACGTAGCGGCGGATCACTTCCTCCGCACGCGTCGCATCGGTGTGTCGCGAAGAATAGACGTAGCCGATGCCGCGGCGTTTCTGCAGGCCGATGTCCCAGATCCAGCCGGCCTCCTGCGCGGTGGCGCGGGTGAACGGCAGGATCGGCGCATCCGGCCGCGCATACGGCACCTGTAGCGCCACCGCGCGATCGCCGAACAGCACGTCGCGCCGGCTGTGGAATGGCGACTGCATCGCGCCGCCGATCAGCGCGCCGCGCAGGCCGGTGCAATCCACGTACAGGTCGGCGCGCAGCTCGCCGATCTCGCGGGTGACGATGCGATCGATCGCACCGGATTCGTCCAGCTCCGCCCGCTCCACCGTGGCCAGATGACGGGTGACGCCAAGCTCCTGGCCATGCTCGGCCAGTACCCTGGCGAAGCAGGCCGCATCGAAGTGATAGGCGTGGTTCATCGGCCCCTGGTAGTCGGGATCGCCAGCCCGCTTCGGCGCGCGGCCCTGTTCGATCAGGCGCTGCTGCATGCTCACCGCCTCGGCGAACGACATGCCTTCGGGCGCACCGCCCAGCAACCAGTACGGCAACAGCTCCGGGCTGCCGGGGCGTTGGCTGGGCTGGCTGAAAGGATGGAAGAAGCGATCCGCACCCGCCTCGCCGGGCGGGCGCACCCAGTTCACGTACTGGATGCCCTGCTTGTAGGTCGCGGTGGCGCCCACCAGGAACCGCCGCTCGTCCAGGCCGATCGCGGCCAGGGTGCCGCGGATCGAGGGGAACGTGGCCTCGCCCACGCCGAGCAGGCCGATGTTCGGCGACTCCACCAGCTCGACCCGGATGCTGCCGGGCGCGGCGCTGTTGAGCGTTTTGGCGAGGTAACAGGCGGTGAGCCAGCCGGCCGTGCCGCCGCCCACCACGAGGATCTTCTGAATGCGTGACATCTCGCCCCTCCGCGGCTTGTTGCGGAGCAACAAGCCAAGCATGGAAATTCGCAGTAGGATCGGCCCCGATGACAGCGCTGTCATACATTTTGACAGCGCTGTCATTCAGCACAATAGCGCATGTCCGCGACCACTGCATGTCCACGACGATCTTTGGGGAGAGGGTGAAATGAAATTACGCTACTCGGCTTTGTACCTCGCGATGACCGCGATACTCGCCTCGGGCGCCGTCCATGCAGCCGGTCAGGACACGACTGCTGCGCCCGACGCCGCCACACGCACCAAGGTCAAGGACCTGGACAGCGTCCAGGTCACCGCGACCAAGCGCGAAACGCCGCTGCAGAAAACCCCGGTCGCGATCAGCGTGATCAGCGCCGACTCGCTCGACAAGGAGCGGGTGATGACGGTGCAGGACATCACCAAGCTGGTGCCCGGTTTCCAGGCCACCTCGCAGGGCGACCACGGCGTGGTCACGCTGACCATGCGCGGCATCGGCAATGACAGCGCCAAGACCGAATACGCCGATCCGGAAGTGGCGATGTTCATCGACGGCGTCTACTCGCCGCGCCCCGAAGCCGCCGCTGGCCTGCTGCTGGACATCGAAAGCGTGGAAGTGCTGCGCGGTCCGCAGGGCACGCTGTGGGGTCGCAACTCCACCGCCGGCGTGGTGAACTTCCAGACCGGCAAGCCCGACCTCAGCGGCTTCTACGGCAACGCGCAATTCGAGGCAGGCAACTACAGCCACGTCGGCACGCGCGCCACGGTGAACCTGCCGATCAGCAGCACCTTCGGCATTCGCGTGGCGATGGCGCAGGAACAGCACGACGGCTACGTCGACTACCAGAACCCGTCGCAGCAGTTGCCCAGCGTGGCCGACCAGCAGGCGGCGTACCTGACCAGCGGCGGCTCGCTGGCCAGCTTCCAGCCGATCAACGCCGCCAACTACGTGACCGCCGGCGACAAGTACAACGCGCAGGACCAGTCCGCCGCGCGCGTCAGCGCGCTGTGGCAGCCCAGCGACAAGTTCACCTGGAACCTGTCGTGGGAATACTTCCGCGACCGCGGCACGCCGGGCATGAGCCTGATGCAGCATCCCCGCGCCGGGCAGGACTTCTGGTCCGCGCTGATCGACACCGCGCCCTACCTCAAGCGCGACTCCAACACGGTGCGCAGCCGGATGGACTTCAAGATCGGCGACTCGATGCTGCTGAGCTACGTGGCGGGCTTCAACCGCTTCTCCGGCAAGAGCAACTTCGACCAGGACAACGGCGCCCAGGTGCCGACCAGCTTCAACACCGGCGCTGCGTACCAGGCCGACCGCACCAACTTCTCCAACTACAGCAACTACAGCCACGAGCTGGACCTGAAGTCCACCGGCGACAACGCGGTCGACTGGATCCTTGGCGCGTACTACGCGGCCGAAGACAACAACATCCGCTTCGACATCCCGATCCTTAACGGCACCGCCCAGGGCACGGTGAGCTGGCAGGGTTCGTTCATCCAGCCCAAGGAAACGGTGAAGTCCACCGCGTTCTTCGGCCAGGCCACCTGGCACATCAGTGACGGCCTGCGCCTGACCGGCGGTGCGCGCTGGTCCAAGGACAAGAAGGAAAACGTGGGCGGCCGCGGCTGGGGCTGGGCGTATGACCCGAACGTGCCGCAGGTGCCGATCGCGCCAGACGTCGACCCGGGCAACGTGGGCTTCAACGTCTCCACCGTCAACGATGCGAAGTACGACAAGAGCAAGGTGACCTGGCTGGGCCGGCTCGATGCCGACGTGGGCCAGCACGGCCTCGTGTACGCCAGCGTGTCCACCGGCTACAAGTCCGGCGGCACCCAGGATGCCGGCACCCTGTACGAGCCGGAGACGCTGACCAACTACGAAGTCGGCTCGAAGTTCAGCTTCCTCGACGGCCACCTGACCTGGAACAGCGCGATCTACTACGAGCAGTTCAAGAACTTCCAGCTGGCCGCGCCGATCACCTACCCCGACGGCAACCGCGGGCTGGGCTTCTCCAACGTCAAGGGCACCACCAAGGTGATGGGCTTCGAATCCGAACTGGCCTACTCCAGCCAGGACGACCGCCTCAACCTGGTGTTCTCGGCGATTCCCAAGAAGGAACTGGGCACGCTGAAGTACGCCGGCAGCAACGACTACCAGGGCCTGCCCGCCTGCGATCCGGCCTCGGGCATCAGCGCCTGCGTGGACGTCAGCGGCAACGACCTGCCGCACGCGCCGAACACCTCGCTCACCGCGATCTACGAGCACGACTTCCACCTGACCAACGGCGGCCGCGTCACCCCGCGCCTGTCCGCGCAGTACCAGAGCACGCAGTGGCTGAGCACGTTCAACCTCGGCGAAGGCGATCAGCAGAAAGCCTATACACGCGGTGATCTTTCGGTGCGCTACACCGAACCGCAGGATCGCTGGTGGGTCTCGGCCTATGTGCAGAACGTCACCGATGGCAAGGTGCGCACCAGCGCCGGTCGCTTCGCCCTGCCCAACGGCAGCTTCATCTACACCTCGCAGTACCTGCCGCCACGCACCTACGGCGTGACCGTCGGGGTCTGGTTCTAAGGCTGACACCGTTCTCCTGGCGACGGATTCCTCCCCTCCCATCGCCACTGGATGCCCCCGCAACGGGGCATCCTTTTTTTTGGGGCGCTCGCACCCACAAGTGTGATCGTCCGCAGACTCCGCGCGATCATCCGGCGCTGCCGCCGCAATCTGCGTAGCCGGACACGGACACGCGCCGCGCCTGGCGCTTGAATGGGAACCGCAGCCTCACCGAACCGACGATCAGGACGCTCTCCCCGCGACCGCCCGCTCCGGGTCGCCCATTGGATGCACCGGCAACGGGGCATCCGTTTTTTTTGGCCGTCCATATGAGCGGGCCGGCGTCGCCCCGGCAGGCGACGCCCACGAAAAAGCGGCCCGCAGGCCGCTTGTTTTCATTCCGCGCCTTGCCGGAACCTGTCCCGGCTCCGGCCTTGCTGCCCGGCTCAGTGCGCGGGGCAGTCCAGCGTGTGGTCGGCCACCGTACCCAGCGACACTTCGGCCACGGCGATGCGTTCGCCGGTGCTGCTGGTCCACTCGAACGGCCGGTCCAGCTTGCTCATGTCGGCGCCCGCGTCGCGGAAGCACTTCAGCGGAATGCCGACGCTCAGCCATTGTCCGCGCGGCAGGGCGTTGAGCTGCGTGCCGATCGGCAGCTGCGCACCGCAGCCGCTGCCGCAGCTGACGCCGATGCTGGCGCCTTGCGCCGACAGCGCATCGACGCGCAGCGTGGTCACCAGCATCACGTCGCCATTGGTTTCGCGCTCGACGTCCAGCGGCGCCGGCGCGACCAGCGCGGCCTGCGCCTTGCCGCCGCCGGACCAGGCCAGGCTGCGGGCGTCTTCCTGCGCCTTGTAGTCGAGTGCGCCGACGCGCAGCGTGCCGTCCGCCGTGACCGATGGCGTCGCCGTGACGTTGCTGTCCGCGCCATTGGCGCCGGTGAGCTGCAGCACGAAACCCTGCGCCGGCTTGCCGTGGGTGAAGTAGACGCCGGCACGCGCGCTGCTCAGCGCGATGCCCGGATCTTCGGACAGCTTGCCGCCCTTGCCGGGCTCGGCATAGCTCAGCCCGAAGCCGTAGCGGAACTGCGGGTTGTAGTGCGCCTTGCCGCCAGCCAGCGGAATCTGTACCGCGGTGCGCGGCCACGAGTAGGCCAGCTTGCCGTGGAAGTCGTGGGCGATGTGGCCGTCGCGGGTGCGCAGCAGCACGTCGGCAATGCCCTCGCCTTCGCTGCCCGGCAACCACGCCACCACGAAGGCGTCGGCGGCATTGATCTCGCGGTTTATCCACAGCGGCCGTCCGGTCAGGAACACCGCCACCACCGGCACGCCCTGCTGGCGCAGGCGACGCAGCAGGTCGAGGTCGTGATCGTTGCCCGGCCGGTAGGCAAGATTCGGCAGGTCGCCCTGGAACTCGGCGTACGGGTCTTCGCCGAACACCACGATGGCGACGTCGGGCTTGCGTTTGTACTTGCCTTCCACCGACAGCTCGGCGCTGCCGCCGGCGGCCTGCACCTGGTCGCGGATGCCGGCCCAGATCGAGGTGGCGCCGGGGAAGTTCGCATTGGTGAGGCCGGTGCCCTGCCAGGTCAGCGTCCAGCCACCGTTCTGCTTGGAGATGTTGTCCGCGCCATCGCCGGCGACCAGCACGTGCTTGCGCGGATCGATCGGCAGCACGCCGTCGTTCTTCAGCAGCACCAGCGATTCGCGCACGGCACGGCGGGCCAGCGCGCGATGTTCGGCGCTGCCGATCACCTTGGCCGAATCACGCACCAGTGGATTGGCCGAAGGCAGCCCCGCCTCGAACATGCCCAGGCGCAGCTTCACCCGCAGGATGCGGCTCACCGCGTCGTCGACGCGGGCCATCGGGATCACCCCGGACTTCACCTCGGCCAGGGTGTTCCTGTACAGACCCTTCCACGAGTCGGGCGCCTCCAGCATGTCCAGCCCGGCGTTGTACGCCACCGGGCAGTCTTCGTTGGTGCAGCCGGGCACCTGGCCGTGGGCGTTCCAGTCGCCCAGCACGATGCCGCCGAAGCCCATGCGCTGCTTCAGCACGTCGGTGATCAGGCCCTTGTTGCCGGCCATCTTCACCCCGTTCCAGCTGGAGAACGAGACCATCACCACCTGCACCCCGGCGCGGATCGCCGGCGGATAGCCGACCGCGTGCACGTCGCGCAACACCGCTTCGCTGACCTCGGCATCGCCCTGGTCCTTGCCGTCCCTGGTGCCGCCGTCGCCCACGAAATGCTTGGCGGTGGCGATCACGTGGTCGGCGTCGAGGAACTGCGGCGTGCCGACCTTGCCTTCCAGCCCCTCGATCACCGCGCCGGCGTATTGCGCCACCAGCGCGGGGTTTTCCGAATAGCCTTCGTAGGCGCGGCCCCAGCGGCCGTCCTGGGGCACAGTCAGCGTGGGCGCGAAGGTCCAGTTGATGCCGCTGGCGCGCAGCTCGCGGGCGGTGACTGCGCCGATCGCCTGGATCAGCTGCGGATCACGCGCATTGCCCAGCGCGGAGTTCTGCGGGAACAGCGTGCTGCCGACCAGGTTGTTGTGGCCATGCACCGCGTCGATGCCGAACAGCACCGGGATCGCCAGCCGGCCGCCCGAGGTATCCATCGAGGCGCGGTAGAACGCGTCGGACAGCTTCTGCCATTGCGCCGCGGTGCCGTACTGGCCGCCGTCCGGCCCGGAATTGCCGCCGGCCAGGATCGAGCCCAGCCGACACTCGCGCACGTCCTCCGGCGTCACCGACTTGATGTCGGCCTGGATCATCTGGCCCACCTTGTCCTCCACCGACATCTTCGCCAGCAGCGCCTTCACCCGCGCCTCCAGCGCCGGATCGGGCGGCAACGGCGAGCGCACCTGGGGCCAGGCATCGGGATGGACGGTGGCGGCGGTGTCCCCGGCGAGCACGAAATGGATGGGCATGATCAACGCGCCGGCGAGGGTGACGGAGAGGGCAAGACGACCCGGCAACGAGTTCGGTGGGGGCGGAAATCGCACGGCAAGGCTCCTGGCTGGCGCGCCGACGGCACGCGGTCTGAACCGCATAGTGACACGGATGACAGCGCTGTCAATTCGCTGCGCAACATGGCCGGATTCGGCGGGTCTGGTCAGGCACGCCGTGGCGGTGTGACGCATCGGCCGACGCATCGGCCAAGGGAAGTGGCGGCCTGCGACGGCGTGTGGCGGGCGGTGCCCGCCCTACGGAGGGGCGGCTGAGAGGGACGCGCAGGGCGGACACCGTCCGCCGGCTCTTCGCGACCGGGCGGCGAACTTCAGGAAACGCGCGCGGTGGAGCCGCGGATCTGCAGGGAGAACGGCATCTGCACCAGCTCGCCGGCACCGCGGCCGCGCAGCAGGTTCAGCAGTTGCTGGGCGGCGATCCGGCCCATCTCGCGGCTGGGCTGCTGCACCGTGGTCAGCGCCGGCCACAGCTGGCGCGCCAGCGGGGTGTCGTCGAAGCCGCACACGGACAGGTCCTGCGGCACCTTCAATCCGTACTCGCCGGCGGCCCACATCACCCCGGTGGCCATGTCGTCGTTGGCGGCAAACACCGCCGTCGGCCGCTGCTTCAGGGCGAACAGTTCGCGTGCCGCGGTGACGCCGGAGCCGAACGTAAAGGCGCCCTGCACTACCAGCGCCGGGTCTTCGGGCACGCCGGCCGCCGCCATCGCCTCGCGGTAGCCGGCCAGCCGCCAGCGGCTGGCGCCGTGGTCGGCGATGCCCAGCACGTGGGCGATGCGCCGGTGGCCCAGGCCCAGCAGATGCTCGACGATCGCCCGCGCCGCGGCCTGCTCGTCCATCCGCACGCCGATGCTGGCATCGCTCTGCGGCGACACGCTGGCATACGGCACGTTGCGTTCGCGCAGGCGCTTCAGCAGCGGCGCGTAGTCGGTGATCGGAGGGGTCAGCACCACGCCGTCGGGGTGATGGTCGGAGATCAGCGCGTCAAGCCGGCGGATGAAGTCGTCGCCACGCATCCGCAGCGGTCGCACCATCATGCTGTAGCGATGCGCGTCGCAGGCTTCCAGCACGCCGTCCTGGATCTCGGCCAGGTAGGTCGAGGCCGGGTTGTCGTTGTTGTCGTACAGCATCGCCACCACGAACGAGCGATTGCCGGCGAGACTGCGTGCCGAGGGATGCGGGCGATAGTCCAGCTCTTCCATCGCGGCGCGCACGCGCTTGCGCGTCTCCTCGCTCACGTTGGCCTCGTCGTTGAGCACGCGGGACACCGTCTTGGGCGATACGCTCGCTGCGCGCGCCACTTCTTCGAGGCGTACCCGCATGGAATCTCCCGTGTGATCGTGGCCGTCGAACGACTATGCCGTCTTCGCCCGCCGCTTTACAAGGCGCCGCGCGAATGGCGCGCCGGGCGAAAACGCACGCGCGGCATGAATACGTATGCAACCACTGGTTGCTGCAGTGCGACGCTGCCTACCATGCAGGAGGCATCGTCCCTGCGGACGTCGCGCCAGCCCGCAGCCACCGGAGCGTTGTCACCGATGACCACCACGATTCGCCTTCCGCCAGCGCACCCCTGCCCATGCTGAGCCTGCTGCTGGGAGCCGCGCTGGCCGCCAACGCCGCGACGCCTGCGTGGCAGGAAGGCCTGGCGCAGGACGGCCTGGACTGGCACGGCGTGCACGTCGGCATCGAGCACGACGCGCAGCACCGCTACACGCTGGCGTGGCCCTACGGCCAGCGGGTGATCGCCCCGCAGCCGCTGCGCAGCGACACCGCCAGCCCGCTGTTCGATGGCCTGTTCGCGATGGCGCAGGACGATCTCGCGCTCGACTCGGTGGAGGCGATCCGCGACGGCGCGTTCGACCACGGCCAGCCGATTCCGTGCCGCTGCTTCGTCACCGGGCTGAAGTGGCCTTACGTGTGGACGCGCGACCTGTCCTACGCGATCGACCTCGGCCTGTGGCGCTTCGACCCCGCCCGCTCGCGCAACGGGCTGAAGTTCAAGCTGTCCGGCGTGCGCGTGGCCGGCGCAGCGCAAGGCCCGGATTCAAAACCGTACTATCCGATGCAGGACACTGGCTCCGGCGGCAGCTGGCCGATCAGCACCGATCGCGTGGTGTGGTTCCTCGGTGCGCGCCATCTGCTCGACGACGCCGCGTTCGCCGGCGACGTCTACCAGGCACTCGGCGCCACCCTGGCGCAGGATCGGCAATATGCGTTCGACCAGCGCCTCGGCCTGTATCGGGGCGAGACCTCCTTCCTCGACTGGCGCGAGCAGAGCTACCCGGCGTGGACCGCGGACGAAGTGGGCTTCATCGCGCAATCGTTCGCGCTGTCCACCAACGTGTTGCACTACCAGGCGCTGCAACTGGCCGCCGCGCTGGCCGACCAACATCACGACGCGAAGGCCGCCACCGGCTACCGCAACGACGCGGCGGCGCTGAAGGCGGCGATCAACGCCCGCTTCTGGCGCGCCGATCGCGGCATGTACATGAGCTACCTCGGCGGCGACGGCACGCCGTACGACACTTACGACCTGCTCGGCATCGCGCTTGCGGTCGACAGCGGCGTGGCCGACGGCGAACGCGCCCGCCAGACGCTGGCGAACTACCCCACGTGGCCGGCCGGCAGCCCGGTGATCTGGCCCGAGCGCGCCGACCAGCCGATCTACCACAACCGGGCGATCTGGCCGTTCGTCAGCATGTACGCGCTGCGCGCCGCACGCGAAACGCAGCAGCCCGCCCGCATCGCTCACGAGATCGCCTCGATCATGCGCGGCGCCGCGCTGTACGGCTCCAACATGGAGAACTACGAACTGCTGACCCAGGGCCAGCACGTCGACGAAGGCAAGCTGAGCGGCCCGGTGGTGAATTCGCCGCGCCAGTTGTGGTCGGTGGCGGCGTATCTGGCGATGGTCAGCGAAGGCGTGTTCGGCCTGGAGGAGAATGGCCGGGTCGCGCCGAAGCTGCCCACCGCGCTGGTGCCGATGCTGTTCGGCGCGCGCCATGCGATCACGCTCGAACTGCCCGAACGCCGGATCACCCTGCAGCTTCCCGCCACGCTCGACGGCAACCTGCTCGTCGCCGACCAGCTGCGCACGCAGGGCAACACCACCACCGTCACGCTGAAAGCGGTGCAGGTCGCCGACGTGCCGCTGCGCACCGACGCGCCGCTGTACGCGCCGCTCGCCCCCGCCGCGCCGCAGGTGCAGGCCGTCGGCAAGCGCTGGCAGATCCGCGTTGAGGGAAAGCAGCGGCTCTACCTCAACGGCGTGGCGCACGGCGACATCGACGCCAGCAGCACGCTCGCACGACAGCCGGGCCTGGCCTGCTTCAGCGCCACGCGCATCGACGCGCAGGGGCTGGAATCGCTGCACAGCCCCACCGTCTGCGTCGGCGACACGAACCGGATCGGCGGCGACTGGCCACGCCAGTGGACGGCGCCAGCCAGCGGCGACTGGCGCGTCGCGCTGGACTACGCCAACGACCACGGCCCGATCAACACCGGCATCACCGCGGCGGTGAAGATGCTGGTGATCCGCTGCGACGGCAGCACCGAGCAACGCCTGCCGATCGTGATGCCGCACAGCGTGCGCACCCAGTCATCCAGCTGGGGCCGCTTCGGCGCGCAGGCGGGCGCGACCTGCCGGTTCACGCTCGACGACGGCTTCAACATGAGCTACCTGGCCCACTTCGCCCACTACACCGGTGGACAGGGCGGCAGCGATGGCCCATTGAACCGGGCGGTGGTGCATGATCTGCTGATCGCTCCGCTCGCCCCCGGCCACGGCTCACCATGAACGACGGTACTTCCGCGAACTCCAAACCGGCGCTGTCGTTCTGGCAGATCTGGAACATGTGCTTCGGCTTCCTCGGCCTGCAGTTCGGCTTCGCGCTGCAGAACGCGAACGTCAGCCGGATCTTCCAGACCCTGGGCGCCGACCTCAACGACATCCCCGCGCTGTGGATCGCCGCGCCGCTGACCGGGCTGATCGTGCAGCCGATCATCGGCCACTTCTCCGACCGCACCTGGAACCGGCTGGGCCGGCGCCGCCCCTACTTCCTGGCTGGCGCGGTATTCGCCTCGCTGGCCCTGCTGTGGATGCCGAACGCGCCGGTGCTGTGGATGGCCGCCGGCCTGCTGTGGATTCTGGACGCCTCGATCAACGTGTCGATGGAGCCGTTCCGCGCCTTCGTGGGCGACCAGCTGCCGACCCGCCAGCGGCCCTCCGGCTACGCGATGCAGAGCTTCTTCATCGGCGTGGGCGCGGTGGTGGCCTCGGCGCTGCCGTGGATACTGGCGCAATTCGGCGTGGCCAACGTAGCGCCGGACGGCGGCATTCCCGACACGGTGAAATATGCCTTCTACGCCGGTGGCGCGGTGCTGCTCGGTGCGGTGCTGTGGACCATCTTCAGCACCCGCGAATACCCGCCGGACCGGCTGCAGTCGTTCAGCGACAGCGTGGCCGAACCGCCGGCGGTGGACGTGTCGCAGGCCTGGCGCTGGGGCGTGCTGCTGCTGGTGGTCGGCGTGGCGGTGCTGTTCGCGATCCAGCATTTCGCGCTGGAGAAAGAGGTCTACGTGCTGGGCGGCGGACTGCTCGTGTTCGGCCTGCTGTTCGTCTGGCTCAGCTTCAGCCGCGGCCGCGGCATGCTGCGCGAAGTGATGGGCGACCTCTACGGCATGCCCGTCTCGATGCGGCAACTGGCGTGGGTGCAACTGTTCTCGTGGTTCGCGCTGTTCGCGATGTGGATCTACACCACCGCGAGCGTGACCGAGACCATCTACGGCACCACCGACGTGCACTCGGCGCTGTACAACGAGGGCGCCAACTGGGTCGGCGTGCTGTTCGCCGCCTACAACGGCTTCGCCGCCGTGGCCGCGGTGGTGATTCCGCTGATGGTGCGGCGCTGGGGCCTGCGCATCAGCCACCTGATCAACCTGTGCCTGGGCGGCGCCGGCCTGCTGTCGTTCCTGCTGATCCGCGACCCGGTATGGCTGCTGGCCTCGATGGTCGGCGTGGGCTTCGCCTGGGCCTCGATCCTGTCGCTGCCCTATGCGCTGCTGTCGGACAACCTGCCCGCGGGGAAGATGGGCGTCTACATGGGCATCTTCAATTTCTTCATCGTGATCCCGCAGCTGCTCGCCGCCAGCGTGCTCGGCCTGCTGCTGCGGCTGTGCTTCCACAACCAGCCGATCTGGGCGCTGGCACTGGGCGGCGCCTGCCTGCTGGTCGCCGGCCTGTTCACCCTGCGCGTGCGCGAGCCCGGCTAGCCCAGCCTCGCCAACGCCATCACCGGAACGACGAGATGATCCGCACCACCGTACTGGCGCTTGCCACGCTCACCCTGCACTGCGGCGGCGCGCGCGCCGCGGACACCACGCCCGAATTCGTCGGCACCGACGCGCCGATGGCGTCCAACGCGATCTACTTCGTGATGACCGACCGCTTCGTCAACGGCGATCCGTCCAACGACCAGCGCGACCAGGGCGGCGCCCACCGCACGTTCGACGTCCCGGTGGCCGGCGCGCCGAAGGGCGAAAGCGCCAACATCGGCTACCTCGGCGGCGACTTCCGGGGCGTACTGGACAACGCCGCCTACATCCGCGGCATGGGCTTCGGCGCGGTGTGGATCACCCCGATCGTGGACAACCCCGACGAAGCCTTCACCGGCGGCGATCCGGTGAGCTGGGGTTCCAAGTTCACCGACCGCGGCAAGACCGGCTTCCACGGCTACTGGGGCGTCAACTTCTACAAGCTCGACGAACACCTGCCCAGCAGGAACCTCGACTTCCGCCAGTTCACCACGGCGATGCGGGCGCAGGGCCTGAAGACCGTGCTCGACATCGTGGCCAACCACGGCTCGCCCGCCTTCAGCATGCCGCAGGCGCAACCGATGTTCGGCCAGATCTACGACAAGGACGGCAAGCTCGTCGCCGACCAGCAGAACCTGCCGCCGTACAGGCTCGATCCCGTGCGCAACCCGCTGCACCGCTTCTACCACGCCTACGACGACCTGGTTCAGCTGTCCAACAACGACGACCGGAACCCGGCCGTGCTCGACTACTTCGCGGGCGCGTACAACCAGTGGGCCGACCAGGGCGCCGACGCGTTCCGCATAGACACCATCAGCCACATGTCCAACACGTTCTGGAAACAGTTCGCCGCGCGCATCCGGGCGAAGCATCCCGGCTTCTTCATGTTCGGCGAAGCGTTCGACTACAGCCCCGACAACATCGGCCAGTACACCTGGCCCGAAAACGGCGGCATCAGCGTGCTCGACTTCCCGCTGCGCGGGCGCATCGCCGACGTGTTCGAGCATCCCGGCAGCGACTACGCCCAACTGCTCGACCGCCTCTACCTCACCAACGGCCCGTACCAGAACCCGTACGAACTGGTCACCTTCTACGACAACCACGACATGGCGCGCCTGGCCGCCAGCGACAACGGCTTCATCGACGCGAACAACTGGCTGTTCACCGCACGCGGCATCCCGGCCATCTACTACGGCTCCGAAACCGGCTTCGAGCGCGGCAAGGCCGAACACCAGGGCAACCGCAACTACTACGGCCAGCAACGCATCGACGCCGCACCGAAAAGTCCGATCTATCGCCAGCTCAAGCGCATCGCCCAGTTGCGCGAAAAGACCCCGGCACTGCAACGCGGCCTGATGCTGCCGCTGCACTTCGCCGGCAACCGGGCGGCGTTCTATCGCGTGTACCAGAAGGGTGACGTGCACCAGATCGCGCTGGTGCTGCTCAACAAGGGCGACGCTGTCGCGCAGTTCGACATCGGTGACTACCTGCAATCCGGCACATGGACGCCAGCATTTGGCGGCCCGCCAATCGAAGTGCGCGCGGCCGGAAAACTGCGCGCCAACGTGGCGCCACACGACGTAAAGATCTATTTGCTCGACGCGTCCGCCAGCCGCAACGACCTCACCGTGGAGCTGACCCGCCTGATGGCGGAGCGCGCCCATCCCGCCGACTGAACCGCACTGGCCATCGTTCAAGGAACCCGGTCCATCCACCGCGCAGACCTCCCTTGATCAAACCTCCCGCGATGCCCCCAAAAAGATGGCATCATCGTCCTCATCTCCGAAACTCAACGTGGCGGGATTAGCTTGCTGGATTAGGCTGCCGCAACCCATTTAACCTGTTGCTCTTTGGACACTACGGTTAAGTCCAAGAATTCATCACCCGGGGATAGGCTGCTGGATTAGACTTCAATTTGAAATCTACTTAGCGTTAGGGCCCGTAGCATCAAGTTTGAACTGCACAGCTGATCAGCTTTCATCGAAGCACTCCTGGGGCGTTCG
>NZ_LMHR01000073.1:0-77693 GCF_001428465.1 Rhodanobacter sp. Root179
CCTGCCGATGGATCAGCTGAAGCGCTTCCGCCAGCTGCATTCGAAGACCGCCGGCCACCCGGAAGCCAGTGAAACGCCGGGAGTGGAAACCACCACCGGCCCGCTGGGCCAGGGCCTGGCCAACGCCGTCGGCTTCGCGCTGGCGGAGAAGGTGCTGGCGGCGCATTTCAACCGTGACGGCCACGAAGTAGTCGATCACCACACCTACGTCTTCCTCGGCGACGGCTGCCTGATGGAAGGCATCTCGCACGAAGTCGCCTCGCTGGCCGGCACCTGGCAGCTGGGCAAGCTGGTCGCGATCTACGACGACAACGGCATCTCCATCGACGGCGAAGTGCACGGCTGGTTCACCGACGACACGCCGGCGCGCTTCGAGGCCTATGGCTGGAACGTGATCCGCGGCATCGACGGGCACGACGCCGAGGCGATCAGGAAGGCGATTGCTGCCGCTACGGCGCAGCACGACAAGCCCACCCTGGTCTGCGCCAAGACCATCATCGGTTTCGGCGCGCCGCACAAGCAGGGCAAGGAAGAAAGCCACGGCGCCCCGCTGGGCAAGGACGAGATCGCCGCCGCCCGCGAACAGCTGGGCTGGAAGTACGCTCCATTCGAAATCCCGGCCGAGATCTACGCCGGCTGGGATCACAAAAAGTCAGGTAATGAAGCCGAGCAGGCCTGGAACGACGCGTTCGCGAAGTACGCCGCCGCGCATCCGGAGCTGGCCGCCGAGTTCAAGCGCCGCCTCGCCGGCGAGCTGCCCGCCGACTGGGCGGAAAAGTCACAGGCGTATATCGCGAAGTTGCAGGCCGAGGGCCCGGAAGTGGCCTCGCGCAAGGCCTCGCAGATGACGCTGGACGCGTTCGGCCCGCTGCTGCCCGAACTGATCGGCGGCTCGGCCGACCTGGCCGGCTCCAACCTGACCAAGTGGAAGGGCAGCCTCGACGCCGCCACCGGCGACAGCGCGGGCGGCAAGGGCAACTACGTCTACTACGGCGTGCGCGAGTTCGGCATGACCGCGATCGCCAACGGCCTGGCGCTGCACGGCGGCTTCATCCCGTACGACGCGACCTTCCTGGTGTTCTCCGACTACGCCCGCAATGCGGTGCGCATGAGCGCGCTGATCCCGGCGCACGCGATCCACGTCTACACGCACGACTCCATCGGCCTGGGCGAGGACGGCCCGACCCACCAGCCGGTCGAGCACATGGCCAGCCTGCGCTACATCCCGAACAACCAGCTGTGGCGTCCGTGCGACGCGGTGGAATCGGCCGCGTCGTGGAAGGCGGCGATCGAGCGCAAGGGCGCGCCGTCGTGCCTGATCTTCTCGCGCCAGAACCTCAAGCATCAGCAGCGCAGCGAGCAGCAGGTCGCCGACATCATGCGCGGCGGCTACGTGCTGTCCGATCCGCTGGACACGAAGTTCCAGGCCATCCTGATCGCCACCGGCTCGGAAGTGGAACTGGCGATGGAAGCCTCGCGCGCGCTGACCCAGCAGGGCGTGGCCGTGCGCGTGGTGTCGATGCCGTGCACCGAAGTGTTCGACGCGCAGCCGCTGGAATACCGCGAAGGCGTGTTGCCGGGCTGGTGTCGCGCGCGTGTCGCGGTGGAAGCGGCGACGGCCGACTTCTGGTGCAAGTACGTGGGCCTGGACGGCGAAGTCATCGGCATGACCACGTTCGGCGCCTCCGCACCCGCGCCGCAGCTGTTCGAGCACTTCGGCTTCACCGTCGCGCACGTGATCGATGCGGTGAAGCGCGTCGTGCGCTGAGCGCGGGTTTCTTCATCCACAAAAAAGCCGCGGCATGCCGCGGCTTTTTTTTCGCGCTGGCAAACTCAGGCGAGCAGCAGGCCCGCCAGTTCGTCCGGTGTCGCCGCGATCGCGCTGGCCCCGGCCTGCTCCAGTTCCTCGCGATTGCCAAAGCCCCACAGCACGCCGAAACCGCGCACGCGGTTGGCCACCGCGCCGTCGATGTCGAAGTGGCGGTCGCCGATCATCACGGCGTCTGCCGGGTCGCTGTCGAAATCCGCCAGCGCCTCGGCGATCATCGAGGCCTTCTCGCTGTGCGGGCTGTCCGGATGCGGGCCGTACAGGCGCAGGAAGGCGTCGCCGAAGGGCAGGTGGGCGATGATCGGCGCGGCGTGGCGGTGCGGCTTGCTGGTGACCACGGCGAGTCGGTGGCCGGCGCCGAGCAGTCGTTCGATCAGCGCCTCGATGCCCGGATAGATCTCGTGTTCCCGCCAGCCTAGCGTGTTGAAACGCTCGTGGTAGTAATCCACTGCCGCCTCGATCCGCTCGGGATCGTGATCCAGCAAGGGCGCAAAGCTGTGCCGCAGCGGCGGGCCGATCCAGCGACGCAATTCCTCGTGCGCGGGCGCCGGCACGTCGAGCCGCGCCAGCGCATGTTTCACACAGGCGGTGATGCCGTGCTCGGAATCGATCAGGGTGCCGTCGAGGTCGAACAGGCAGAGCATTACTTCGCGGCCCGCGCCTTCAGTGCGGTGACTGCGGGCAGTTCCTTGCCTTCGAGGAATTCGAGGAAGGCGCCGCCGCCGGTGGAGATGTAGGAAACCTGGTCGGCGATGCCGTACTTGTCGACCGCGGCCAGGGTGTCGCCGCCGCCGGCGATCGAGAACGCATCCGATGCTGCAATCGCGCGCGCCAGGGTCTCGGTGCCCTTGCCGAACGCGTCGAACTCGAACACGCCGACCGGACCGTTCCACACCACTGTGCCGGCCCTGGCGATCAGCGCGGCGTAGATCTCCGCGGTTTGCGGGCCGATGTCGAGGATCATTTCGTCCGGCCCGACCTGATCGACCGGTTTCACCGTGGCCGGCGCCTGGGCGGAGAAGGTCGGTGCCACCACCACGTCGACCGGCATCGGTACTTCGGCGCCACGTCGCTTTGCGTCGGCCAGCACCTTCTTCGCCGCGTCGAGCAGGTCCATCTCCACCAGCGAGTTGCCGACCGAGTGACCCATCGCCGCGATGAAGGTATTGGCGATGCCACCGCCCACGATCAGCTGGTCGACCTTGCCGATCAGGTTGTCCAGCAGGGTCAGCTTGGTCGACACCTTGGAGCCGGCCACGATGGCCAGCAGCGGGTGGGCCGGGTGTTCCAGCGCCTTGCCCAGCGCATCGAGCTCGGCACACAGCAGCGGGCCGGCGGCGGCGACCGGGGCGTACTTGATCACGCCGTGGGTCGAGGCCTGGGCGCGGTGCGCGGTGCCGAAGGCGTCCATCACGAAGATGTCGCACAGCGCCGCATACTTCTTTGCCAGCGCCTCGTCGTCCTTGCCCTCGCCGACATTCATGCGGCAGTTTTCCAGCAGCACGACTTCGCCCGGGCCGACCTCGACGCCGTCGGCCAGATAGTCGGAAACCAGCCGCACCGGCTGATCCAGCTTGCCGCCGAGCCACAGTGCCACCGGCGCCAGTGAGGAGTCGGCGTCGAACTGGCCTTCCTTGGGGCGGCCCAGATGCGACATCACCATGACGCGGGCACCGGCGTCGCGGGCGGCCCGGATGGTCGGCAGGGCGGCGTCGAGGCGCTGGGTCGAGGTGATCTGGCCGTGGTCGTCGAACGGCACGTTCAGATCTTCGCGGATCAGCACGCGCTGGTCGCGCAAATCGAGGTCGCTCATGCGGGTGACGGACACGGCAGGACTCCAGTGGTGGTCGGGGTTCACCGCGAAAGGGCGGCAGCCGACTATTGTCCGGCCCCGATCGCGTCGATGCAAACCGGGGCGCCGCCAACGGGGCGTTGCGGCCCGGACCGGCCCGGGCCACACTGTCGCCTGCTTGCCATCATCGTGCAGAGGGGGACTGCTCATGGCCACCGGTCTGGTGCTTTACAGCTACTGGCGCTCCAGCGCTGCCTATCGCGTGCGCATCGCGCTGAACCTCAAGGGGTTGGAGTACGAAACCCGGCCGGTGCATCTGGTGCAGGACGGCGGTCAGCAGCATGCGCCGGCCTACAAGGCACTCAACCCGCAGGAAATGGTGCCGTGCCTGCTCGATGGCGATCGGGTGATCACCCAGTCACTGGCGATCATGGAATACCTGGACGAGATGCACCCGGAACTGGAAACGGCCCTGCTGCCGGTGGACGCCCGCGGTCGCGCCCAGGTCAGGGCGCTGGCGATGGCGGTCACCTGCGACATCCATCCGCTGGGCAACCTGCGTGTCCTGCAACAGCTGGAAGCCGAATTTGGCGCCAGCGAGGAACAGCGCGCGACCTGGTCGCGGCACTGGATGGCGGCGGGTTTCAAGGCGATCGAGGAGCAGTTGTCCGACAGCGCCGCGACGGGTCGCTATTGCCACGGCGAGACCCCGAGCATGGCCGACGCTTGCCTGATTCCGCAGGTCTACAACGCGCTGCGCTGGAAACTGCCGATGGACGATTACCCCACCATCGCGCGCATCCACCGCGCCTGCAACGAACTGGAAGCGTTCCAGCGCGCCGCTCCGGAGGCTCAGCCGGACGCGCCTTGAGAACGTGCAGGAGCGCACCTTGTGCGCGATCGCTTTTGTCGGGGGTGGGGATCTGTCGCAACCGTGACCCCTCATCCGACCCTTCGGGCCACCTGCATTCGGGCCATCCTTGGCCCTCACCCTTCGGGCGGCTGTCGCCGTGCAAATCGGCAATCCTGCCGATTTGTCTCCCCGGCAGGGAGAAGGGGCTTTGCGGCGGCCATGGGCCGCTTTTCTAGAAGCCCATCCCGTACGGGTCGTTGCCGGCCAGTTCCTCGTCGCTGGTGCCGCCTTCGGCCAGGCGGATCTTCAGGGCCAGGCCGTCGCGCGAGTCGGACTTGTTGAGCGCTTCGTCCAGGTCCACGCGGCCTTCCTTGTACAGGCGGTAGAGCGACTGGTCGAAGGTCTGCATGCCTTCCTGCAGGCTGCGGTCCATCGCCTCCTTGATCTCGTGGGTCTGGCCACGGCGGATCATGTCGCGGATCAGCGGAGTGTTCAGCAGCACCTCGGCCGCGGGAATGCGCCGGCCGTCCTTGCCGATCACCAGGCGCTGGCTGATCACCGCGCGCAGGTTCAGCGCCAAGTTCATCAGCACGTTCTTGTGCGCCGATTCGGGGAAGAAGTTGAGGATGCGTTCCAGCGTCTGGTCGGCGTTGTTCGAGTGCAGCGTGGCCAGGCACAGGTGGCCGGTCTCGGAGAAGGCGATCGCCGCTTCCATGGTGTCGGTGTCGCGGATCTCGCCGATCATGATCACGTCCGGCGCCTCGCGCATCGCGTTCTTCAGGGCCTCATGATAGGTGTGGGTGTCCAGGCCCACCTCGCGCTGGTTGACGATCGACTTCTTGTGCCGGTGCAGGTATTCGATCGGATCCTCGATGGTGAGGATGTGGCCGGAGGAATTCGTGTTGCGGTGGTCGAGCATCGCCGCCAGCGTGGTCGACTTGCCCGAACCGGTGGCGCCGACCACCAGGATCAGGCCGCGCGGCTCCATGATCAGGTCGCGGAAGATCTTCGGCAGCTGCAGCTGCTCGATGCTGGGGATCTCGCTCTTGATCGCGCGGATCACCATGCCCACTTCGCCGCGCTGCTTGAACACGTTGATGCGGAAGCGGCCGGCTTCCTTCACCGCCAGCGCCATGTTCAATTCAAGGTCGCGCTCGAACTGGGGCACCTGGCCTTCGTCCATCAGCGAGTAGGCGATCTTCTTGACCATGCCGCTGGGAAGGCCGGTATTGCCCAGCGGATACAGTTTGCCCTCGACCTTGATATTCACCGGGGCGCCTGTGGACAGGAACATGTCCGACGCGCCCTTGTCTACCATAAGCTTCAGGAAGTAACCGATGTCCACGAAAAACCCCTAGTTTGCGAAATGCGCGTTGCAATGATGGATTATGCCCGCCCACAATACGCTGCGACACACCATGAGGAATGTGATGCACATCTTTTCCCTGCCGGCCGGACATTTCCGGCCCGGCCGCACCGTCCTGATCGCCCTGGTCCTGGCCCTGTTCGTGGCTGGCTGCGCCTCGGTGCCGCCGCCCAATGACTCGATGAACATGGCCCAGACCCAGCTGCAGATGGCTCGCGACGCCGGCGCGGCCGATTATGCGCCGGTGGACCTCGGTTTTGCCCAGGACAAGTTCCAGCTGGCGCAGTCGGCGATGGCCGAACGCAAGTACGCCGACGCGGCGAGTCTGGCCGAGGAATCCCGCGCCGACGCGGAACTGGCCCAGGCCAAAGCCCGCCTGGGCGCAGCGCGCGCCCAGATCCAGAGCAAGATGAAGGAAAACAGCCGTCTGCGGGCCCAGGGCGAGGCTGCGGCCGCCGCGGCGCAGGCGCCTGCGCCGGCGCCACCGGCCAGCAACGCCCAGCCCACCGAAGACATGCCGGCTCCGCCGTCCTCGGCGCTGTCCACGCCGGCCGGTGACGGTTTCCAGACCGTGCCGGACAACGCACAACAGCCTGCGGTGGACCCCGCGGGAGGTCAGCCATGAAGTGTTCCGCCATCATCCTTGCCACCATCGCGCTGGCGTTGGGCACGCTGGGTTCGGCTCATGCCCGCCAGGACGACATCGACATCAACCGCCTGACCGGCAGCCTCAACCAGCTCGCCAGCGATCCCGGCCTGGGCGCCTACGCCCAGGCCGAACAGGCCCGTGCCCGCGACGCCATCAACCGGCTGGCCCAGGCCGGCTCGCGTGAGCGGCCGCATGCGCTGTATCTGGCCGAGCGTCGCGTCGACCTGGCCAAGACCGCCGCGCAGGTGCAGGACGCCCAGGTCAAGCTGACCCAGCTCGATCGCGAACACGACCAGATCCTGCTGGACAACAGCCGTCGCGATGCGGAGCTGGCCCGGCGCGAGCTGGAGCGCCAGCGCCTGCAATACCAGCTGGCGCAGGAGGAGGCGGCCCGGCTGCAGGCGCAGGGCCTGGAGTATTCGCAGGCGGCCGACCAGGCCCGGGCGGAAGCGGATCGGGCAAAGAAGCTGGCCGCGGCCCAGAGCAAGGTGGCACGCGCCGCCAAGCGGCAGGCCGAGTTGGCGGCACAGGCCGCCAAGGCGATGCGCTCGCAGATGGAAGGCGCGGACAAGCCCTCCGGGACCGATGCCAAGCCGTCCGGCCAGCATCGCTGAAGGGTCTCTTCCGGGCTCCCGTTACGGTCCCGGAAGAAAGTCGTTGAGCGGATGTAAAAGGCTGTTTTGACAGTTTTTTACGGAACTTTCCACGCCTCCCGAAAGTGCCCTCGAAACGCTTGCACCCCCTCCGGTGGGGGAGTAGGGTCAAAGTCCCACGGGGCATCCCGGTCCCGTGGGTCACTGACCGAACCATGCACGCATTCCTCGCTTCGAAAGCTTGCTCCGCATCCGGTGTTCCGGCGCGGATCGAGGGTGCGCGCCCCGGTTCACCGTCTGCGGACGGCCTGTTGCGTCCGCACGTCAACTCGCGAGGAGGTCGGACCATGTTTGAAAACCAGCAGCGTGATGATGTCGAGGCATTGATGAAGGCTGATGCGGAATTCCGGCGGCTCTACCAGCATCACAGGGAACTCGACAGCAAGGTGCACGACGCCGACATCGGCGTGCTGCCCATCGACGACATGACCCTGGCCAGCATGAAGAAGGAAAAATTGCTGGCCAAGTCCCGACTCGAACGCATGTGGGCAGATCGGGCGCATCTCGTCCACTGACCTCGGCTGTTCGCGAACGCGGCCCCGGGCCCTTTCCGCCAGACGGAAAGGGTGCCGGGGCCGCCGCGTTTGCGCTGCCCGCTTCGAGCGCTCGGGTATCATGGCCCTCTTGTCGCGACGGTCTTCATCGCGTCGCAGCCACATCACGGAGCCCCCATGACGGTCCACCAGAGCGTTCTTGAATTGATCGGCCACACGCCGATGGTCCGCACCCAGCGTCTGGACACCGGCGTATGCGAACTGTTCCTCAAGCTGGAGAGCGCCAACCCCGGCGGCTCGATCAAGGACCGCATCGGCCTGTCGATGATCGAGGGCGCCGAGAAGGACGGCCGCATCCGCCCGGGCGACATCCTGGTCGAAGGCACCGCCGGCAACACCGGCCTGGGCCTGGCCCTGGTGGCGCAGGCCAAGGGTTACCGCCTGATCCTGGTGGTGCCGGACAAGATGAGCCGCGAGAAGATCTTCAACTTGAAGGCGATGGGCGCCGAGGTGGTGCTGACCCGTTCCGACGTGGCCAAGGGCCATCCCGAGTATTACCAGGACATGGCCGAGCGGATCGCTCGCGAGACGCCCGGCGCGTACTTCATCAACCAGTTCGGCAACCCCGACAACCCGGCCGCGCACATCGCCACCACCGGGCCGGAAATCCTCGAGCAGATGGACGGCCAGGTCGACGCGATCGTGCTCGGCTGCGGTTCGTCCGGCACGCTGAGCGGACTGTCGAAATTCTTCGCCGAGCATTCGCCGCAAACCGAACTGGTGCTGGCCGATCCGGTCGGTTCCATCCTCGCCGAATACATCAACGAGGGCACGCTCTCGACCAAGTCGGCCAGCTGGATGGTCGAAGGCATCGGCGAGGATTTCCTGCCGGGCATCAGCGACTTCACCCGGGTGAAGAAGGCTTATGCGATCCCGGACAAGGAGAGCTTCCTCACCGCCCGCGAGCTGCTGGCGAAGGAGGGCATCCTGGGCGGCTCGTCCACCGGCACCCTGCTGGCCGCGGCGCTGCGCTACTGCCGCGAGCAGACCACGTCGAAGCGCGTGGTGACCCTGGTCTGCGACACCGGCAACAAGTATCTGTCCAAGCTGTACAACGACTACTGGATGCTCGACAACGGCTTCATCGAGCGCGAGCAGCACGGCGACCTGCGCGACCTGCTGCTGCGCCCGTTCGCCCAGCGCGACACCGTGGTGGTCGGCCCCAACGAACTGCTGATCACCGCCTACAACCGCATGAAGCTGTACGACGTGTCGCAGCTGCCGGTGATGGACGGCCGCAAGCTGGTCGGCATCGTCGACGAATCGGACGTGCTGATGCACGTGCACGCCGACGAGTCGCGTTTCCGCGACTCGGTGTCGAGCGCCATGATCACCAGCCTGCAGAAGCTCGACGTGCGCTCGCCGGTCGAGTCGCTGTTGCCGGTGTTCGAGCGCGGCCACGTGGCCATCGTGGTCGACGGCGACGACTTCCTCGGCCTGATCACCCGCATCGACCTGCTGAACTGGCTGCGTCGCAAAGTGAACTGATGACCCGGCCCGCCACATCCCCGAAAGGCTGCAGTCAGGTCGTACACGCATAATCACTCATCCCTCGACGGGGCCGGAAGTTCCGTCTTTCATCCAAGGAAACCTGCTCGATGTGTGGAATTGTTGCTGCCGTTGCCCAGCGTGATGTCGCGCCGCTGCTGATCGCCGGCCTGAAGGCGCTCGAATACCGGGGTTACGACTCGTCCGGCGTGGCCGTGATCGATCGTGGCGAGATCCGCCGGGCACGTGCCAAGGGCAAGGTGCGCGAAATGGAGGCGCTGTACCTGGCCGATCCGCTGCCCGGCGGCACCGGCATCGCGCATACGCGCTGGGCCACCCACGGCGTGCCCAGCGAGGCGAACGCGCATCCGCACATGGCCGGGCGTATCTCCATCGTGCACAACGGCATCATCGAGAACTACGCCGGCCTGCGCGCCGAGTTGCAGGCGGAGGGCCACGTATTCACCTCGGAAACGGACACCGAAGTGATGGCGGCGCTGATCGACCGGCGCTACACGGCGGGCGTGAGCCTGCGCGAGGCGGTGCTGGCCACGGTGCGCGAACTGGAAGGTGCCTATGCCATCGCCGTGCTCAGCAGTGACGAGCCCGATCGCGTGGTCGGCGCGCGCCGCGGCGCGCCGCTGCTGGTTGGCCTCGGCATCGGCGAGAACTTCCTGGGCTCCGACGCGCAGGCGCTGATCCAGGTCACCAACAAGATGCTCTACCTCGACGAGGATGACGTGGTCGAGATCACCCGCGACGGCGTGCAGGTGTTCGGCCTGGACGGCACGCCGGTACAGCGGGACATGCACGAGAGCGAGCTGTCCAGGGACGCGGTCGAGCGCGGCGAATACCGCCACTACATGCAGAAGGAAATCTTCGAGCAGCCGCGCGCGGTGGCCGACACGCTGGAGGCGCGCATCGGCCCGCATGGCGTTCTGCCGAACATCTTCGGGATCGACAGCGACGCGCTGCTGCAAGCCACGCGCGGCGTGCACATCATCGCCTGCGGCACCAGCTATCACGCTGGCCTCGTGGCCAAGTACTGGATCGAGGAATTCGCGCGCCTGCCGGTCAGCGTGGAAGTGGCCAGCGAATTCCGCTATCGCGAGGCGGTGGTGCCGGACGGCACGCTGTTTGTCGCCATCTCGCAGTCCGGCGAAACCGCCGACACGCTGGCCGCGATGCGCGAATCACGCCGTCGCGGTTATCTGGGCACCCTGGTCATCTGCAATTCGCCCGAATCCTCGCTGGTGCGCGAAGCCGACCTGAAACTGATGACCCGCGCCGGCCCCGAGATCGGCGTGGCCTCGACCAAGGCCTTCACCACCCAGCTGGCCGGGCTGGCCCTGCTGGCGCTGGAACTGGCGCGTCGCAATGGCCTGGACGAGGATCGCTATGCCGCGCTGTGCGCCGAGTTGCAGCACCTGCCCCGGGCGATCGAGGACGCGCTGCAGCTGGAGCCGGCGATCATCGAGCTGTCGGCCGAATTCATCCACCGCCAGCACGCCCTGTTCCTGGGTCGCGGCGCGCAATATCCGGTCGCGCTGGAAGGCGCACTGAAGCTCAAGGAAATCTCCTACATCCACGCCGAAGCCTATCCCGCGGGTGAGCTCAAGCACGGGCCGCTGGCCCTGGTCGACGAGCACATGCCGATCGTGGCGGTGGCGCCGAACGGCCCGCTGCTGGACAAGCTGAAGTCCAACCTGCAGGAAGTGCGTGCCCGCGGCGGTCGCCTGATCGTGTTCGCCGACGGTGCCGCCGGGATGGACGACATGGCCGCCCACGGCACGATGCTGCGCGTGGAATCCGGCGGCAGCTTCATCGCACCGGCGGTGTTCACCGTGCCGCTGCAACTGCTGGCCTACCACGTCGCCGTGCTGCGTGGCACCGACGTCGACCAGCCGCGCAACCTGGCCAAGTCGGTCACTGTGGAATGATGCGCCGGTCGCCCCGGGTGACTGGGGCCGCCGAATAATGGGGAGCCCGGGCACCGCATATCGCAGGTGACTTCAGTAGAGCCGTTTGGCGCTGCCGCCGTCGATGGTGAGCACGGTTCCGCTGACGTAGCTCGCGCTCCCGGAGCACAGCCAGAGGATCGCGTTCGCGGTTTCTTCGGCCTTGCCCAAACGGTTCATGCCCGAATGACGGGCGACAAGCGCCTTGTACCGCTCTGCTGCGCCGGGCCGGTCGGGATTGACCATCTCGCTCGCCGTGAAGCCGGGCGCGACCGCGTTGATGCGAATGCCCATCTGCCCATAGTCGGCCGCCGCGGACTGGGTGAGGCCGACGACGCCGAACTTGCTGGTCGAGTAGGGCGCATGGCCGATGTCGCTCGGCTTGCAGCCGTAGATCGAAGCGACATTGACGATGGCGCCGCCCCCGTTCGCCAGCATGGTGCGTATTTCATGCTTCATGCAGAGCCACACGCCCTTCAGGTTGACGCCCATGACCTCGTCCCATTCCGCCTCGGTCACTTCGGCTGCCGGCGTGAACCTGGGCCCGGCGATTCCCGCGTTGTTGACGGCACAGTCCAGACGGCCAAACCTCTCCATCGCCTCGTTGACCATGCGCTCGACGTCCGCCGCGCAGCTGACGTCGGCACGGACAAAATGCGCCTCGCCACCCAGGGCGATGATCTGTTGCGCGACCTGAGCGCCTTGCTCCGTGCGCCGGGCGGCGATGACGACCTTCGCGCCCTCCTGCGCGAATTTCCGGGCGGTCGCCTCACCCAGGCCGGAGCTTGCGCCCGTCACCAGCGCGACCTTGCCTGCAAACGTGTTCATCAGTGTGCCCCGCGTTTCGCCTTCGAACGGTCAGGGGGAAAGGATCGGCGGAAGACCGAGATCGTCCAGCTGCCTCAGGCCCCGGTCGCCTCGGTGGGGACGTAGCCGGCCTTGCGCAATTCGTGACGACTCTGATCGAAACCCTGCTCGGGAATGAATTCTCCGTTCCTGTCCGCAACCTGCGCCCATTGCGCGAGCAGGTTCTCGGCAGAAAGCGTCGCGCCCGCAAGGTGGATCCCCTGGGTCAGGCTGATATTCGCCAGCTCGAAGCCGCCAGCGCCGGCGCAGACGATGGCCCGCGTCGGCGCGGCTTCGGACACCAGCGCAAGCACGGCCGGGCTGACCAGCTCGGGTCGTAGCAAGGCCAGTTGTTCCTCCGGCAGGATGTCTTCCATCATCCGGGTGGCCGCGGTCGGCGCAACGCAATTGACCCGGATGCCGTGCTTGACTCCCTCGAGTGCAAGCGTCTGCATCAACCCGACCAGGCCCATCTTCGCGGCGGCGTAGTTCGCCTGTCCGAAATTGCCATACAGGCCCGAAGACGAGGTGGTCATCACGATGCGCCCGTAGCCCTGGGTCCGCATCGTCTCCCAGACCGCCTTGCTGCAATGCGCGGCGCCCATCAGGTGGACTTCGACCACCAGGCGGAAATCGTCGAGGCTCATCTTCGCGAACGACTTGTCGCGCAGGATTCCCGCGTTGTTGACCAGGATGTCGACGCGTTCCCAGGTGGCCAGCGCCGTGTCCACCATCTGTTGAACGAAGGCGACATCGGTGACCGAGCCTTCGGCGGAATACGCTTCCCCGCCATTCTCGTTGATCTCCCGGGCCACCGCCGCGCCGCCGGCGCCCAGGTCGTTGACCACGACGCGGGCGCCGTGCCTGGCGAGCAGCAGCGCATGGGAGCGGCCGAGGCCGCCGCCTGCGCCGGTCACGATCGCCACGCGCCCTTTCAGATCAATCATTGGAGCCTCCTGTTGCCCTGCTGACGGGCGCTCTGGCCAGAATTCGGGTCCGGCGACACTCGCCGGAGGAGGGCGCCGAACGCGCACCCTAGCACCCCGAAAAGCCCTGGTAAAGATATTCACTATAAACTTAGTTAATATTGACTATGGATCAAAAACAGCGCCAAATTGCGCTCGGGGATGTGCTGATCCATGACGGCGCCATCAAAGTCGCCGACTTACCACGCAAGCCGATCAATGGGAGGGGAGAGATGAAGATCAATTCCGGAAAGAGCCGCGCACGCTGGTTGGGGCTCGCGCTCCTGACCTTGCCGTGGTGCGGGGCGATGGCGCAAGCCACGGCGGCATCATCCGATACCGGGTCCGACCAGGCCCCATCGAAAGCCAAGGACAAGGCCACGACGCTGAAAACGGTCACCGTTTCGGCGGAGCGGCGAGATGAATCCCTGCAGACCACGCCGATCGCGGCGACGGTGCTGACCGGCGACGACTTGCTCAATCGCGGCGTGAACGTGGTTGACCAGCTCCAGTTCACCAGCCCTTCGGCCACCGTGAACAATTTCGGCCAGGGCATCGATTTCGACATCCGCGGGATCGGCAAGGCGGAGCACAACACGCAGACCGGCACGGGCGTCATCGTCTACCGCGACGGCGTGCCGACATTCCCCGGCTACTTCGCCGAGGAGCCGTACTACGACATTGCCTCGGTGCAGATCCTGCGCGGTCCGCAAGGTACGTTCGGCGGCCAGAACGCGGTCGGCGGCGCGGTGCTGGTCAGCTCGAACGACCCGGTCATCAATGGCGGTTACCAGGGCTACGTGTCGGGCCAGGCCGGCAACTACAGCGACGTGGCCCTGCAGGGCGCCGTGAACCTGCCCATCAGCAACACGTTCGCGGCGCGCGTCGCGGTCAACAGCGACAACCGGAGCAGCTTCTGGAACATCTCCGGCCCGTACAGCGGATCCGACGCCCGTTTGCGCTCGCGCAGTGCCCGCGTCGGCTTGCTCTGGAAGCCCAGTGACAGCTTCTCGGCCCTGCTCAAGACCGACTACAACCACATCGACATGGGCGCCTATCCGGCCGACCCGGTGAACTCGCCCAACGACCCGTTCAACATCACGGCCAACGCTCCGCTGAAGGCGCTGGATCAATTTTCGCGCACGGTGCTGAAGGTCGATTACCAATTCGCCAACGGGGTGAAATTCCGGGCGACCTCCGGTTATCAGCATGGCAGCACGGCGTACAAGGCCGACCTGGATGGCACCGAACTGGGCAACAGCACGTTCCGGGACCTGGTGTACGAAACCATCTATTCCCAGGAACTCAATCTGATTTCGCCCGACAGCGGCCCGCTGACCTGGGTACTCGGCGCCTACTGGCAGAAGGACACCTACACGTTCCCCCCCGGCCAATTCCTGATCGGCGTGCCGGAAGGCTTCCCGGCCACCGAGTACGCGCTGCAGGGAACCAATCCCAAGAAGAACACCGCGGTGTTTGGCCAGGTCGGATACCAGCTCACCGACGGGCTCAAGCTCACGGTTGGCGGGCGCTATTCGAAGGACCGCACGACCAACCACGTGACCGTTGTCCAGTACGGTCTGCCGCTGATCGATGACCAGTCCGCCGGATACTCGAACTTCTCCGGCAAGGTGTCGCTGGACTGGACGCTCAGCGAAAGAAACTTCCTCTATGCCTTTGCCGCCAGCGGCTACCGCCCGGGCGGTCTGAATGTGCCGGTGGGCCTCGGCTTGCCCGATCCGTTCAAGGCCGAGACGGTGACCAGCCTGGAAGCCGGCTGGAAGGCGGCCTGGCTGGACGATCACCTGCGCACCCAGGTCAATGTGTTCCACAACGACTACAAGAACTTCCAGGTGACCATCGGCTACCCGGACTTTCCCACCTTCGGCATCGAGCTCAATACGCCCCATCCCACCAGGATCTACGGGTTTGAAGCACAGCTCCAGGCGGCCTTCGGCGACTGGTCGGTGTACGGCAATCTCGGCTGGCTGCACAGCGACGTGGGCGAGTTCTACGCCACCGACCCCAGGCTTCCCTCGGTCGCGTTCTGCGATCCGGCCAGCGGCCCGCAAAGCGCCACCTGCCGCAACCTGGGCGGAACCGAGCAAACCTATGCGCCGAAGCTGACGTTCAACACGGGTCTGCAGCGGACCATCCATGTCGGCAGCGACACGGTCACCCCCCGCATCAACTACGCGCACATTGCGGGGCAGTGGGCCACCTTGTTCGAGAACGAGGCGCTCGGCGACCGCATCGGAAGCCGCAACCTGCTCGGTGCCCAGATCGACTGGTCGCACGGCAGCTGGCTCACGACCCTGTACGGCTCGAACCTGACCAACCAGCACTACATCGGCGCCATCAATTCGGGGCTTCGGTTTGCCGGGTTCCCGCGTCAGTACGGCATACGGGCCACGTACTTCTTCCAATGATCGCGCAGCGGCCTCGCCGTGTTGCCGTGCGGCGACACGGCGAGGCCGCGCAAGGTGTCTCTTCCGCATGCCATCCTATTCTCTGACCGTCGACAAATTTCTGGAGCACGCCGCCAAATGGTGGGGGCAGCGCGAAGTCGTGTCTGCACAGGCCGGCGGTACGGACCGCATCGGTTATGCCGCACTGAGAGACCGCAGCAACCGTCTTTCAGGCGCCTTGCGCTCGCTGGGCCTGCATCCCGGTGATCGCGTCGGCACCCTCGGCTGGAATACCCGGCACCATTTCGAGATGTATTACGCGACCATGGGAGCGGGCTTCGTCTGCCATACGCTGAATCCGCGCTACACCGTCGAGCACCTGGCCGCGATCATCAACGAGGCAGGGGATCGTGCGCTCGCCGTGACGTCGAGCCTGGCCACCTTCCTGGATGCGCTTCTGCCGCTTTGTCCCACGATCGAGCATGTGGTGGTCATGGACGGCGAGCTTCCTGGCGATTCTTCCGCTCAGGAATGGACGGCCAGATCATGGCTTCTTGAAACGCTGCTCGACCAGCGCGGTACGCCGGTCGCATGGGGCGAGTTTGACGAAGAGGTGCCCGCCGGGCTTTGCTACACCTCCGGCACGACCGGGCCACCCAAGGGCGTGCTCTACACCCATCGTGGCAACTACCTGCACACGCTGCGGGTACTCCAGGCCGATGCCATCGCACTGACCGACCGCGACGTGGTGCTGGCAGCGGTTCCCATGTTCCATGCCAATGGGTGGGGCCTGCCTTTCGCCGTACCTGCGGTGGGCGCGAAGCTCGTGCTGCCGGGCCGGCATGCGGACGGCGCCAGCCTGGCCGCACTGTTGCGCGATGAAAAGGTTACCGTCGCCGTCGGTGTCCACACGCTCTGGCTGGGCGTGATCGATCATCTCGATGCTGTCGGAGGCGAACTGCCCGACCTCGAACGCATCCTCATCGGCGGCTCGAGTTGTCCGGAGACGCTGATCCGACGAATGGAGGAGCGGCTCGGTGTCCGGATACAGACCAGTTGGGGCATGACCGAGTTGTACCCCACCGGCACCATGGCTTCGCCCGCCCGTCGGTCACTCGGAAACCAGACTTCCGGCCGCCCCGTGATGGGTGTCGACATCAGGCTGACGGATGCCGATGGAAAGACGCTGTCCCGCCAGCGCGGCATGACCGGGCACCTCAGGATCAAGGGCGCCAGCGTCATCGATCGCTACTACAAGAGCGATGTGGATGTGCTCGATGACGATGGCTACTTCGAGACCGGCGACCTGGCCAGCATCGATGAAGACGGAAATCTCGCCATTCGCGGGCGGTCGAAGGATCTGATCAAGTCCGGTGGTGAATGGATCAACCCGTCGGAAATCGAGGACATCGTGGGTCAGCACGCGGCTGTCAGTCTGGTGGCGGTCATCGGCAGGGCCGACGAAAAATGGGGCGAGCGTCCGGTGCTCGTGGTCGAGCCGCGCGGGGGAATGGCGCTTGAAGCCGCTGAGCTGCTCGCCTGGTTGAAGGGCAAGGTCGCGGATTGGTGGATCCCCGATCGGGTCGAACTCGTCAGTGCCATGCCGCTGGCGGCTACCGGCAAAATCGACAAGCTGCGGCTTCGTTCGACGTTCGGCGGCATCGACCTGGATGACGAGAACCCGGATTGTTGACGCCCCGCGGCAGCGGTGCATAGACTGATCAACGCTCTTCAAAGTGGTTGCCGTATCGAGATGCCAAGGGAAACCAAAAAGCGCGCTCCTCGCCGGAAGGCTGAGCAGCGCGCCGAGAGCATGGAGCAGATCCTCGACGCTGCGGAGTTCCTGTTTTCCAGGAACGGACTGTATGGCGTCACCTTGAGCGATGTCGCCAAACGCGTCGGCATCCACACGACACTCGTCCACTACTACTTCCAGGACAAGCAGACCTTGTTCGAGGCGGTATTTGCCCGGCGCGCCGGCGTCACCAGCAGCCGGCGCATGACGGCGCTGGAAGAATACGAGGCAGAGGCGGGAGACTCGCCCACCGTCGAGGGCGCGCTTCACGCCTTTCTCGACACCGATCTCGACCTCTACTACGAGGGAGGCGAGCACTGGATGAACTACGGGGCCTTCAGCGCGCGAGTCAGCAACACGCCCGAAGGGGCCGCGCTGATGGATGTCCATTTTGATCCGGTGGTGCTCAAGCTGGTGGGTATCCTGAAGCGTGCGCTGCCCGACTATTCGGCGGAGGACATCTTCTGGGGCTACCACTTCGTGACCGGTGCCCTGATGAACACGCTCGCCCGCACCGGCCGCATCGATCGGTTATCTGGTGGGGTCTGTCGCTCGGATGACTTCCCGGCCGTCAAGCAACGGATTACCCGGTTCATGGCGGCCGGGTTTCTCGCGTTGGGACACTGAGCAAGTCGCGGCGCGCAGATCGAACTGGGCGCCACACCTCTTCATGTTGTTTCCGGAGCTTCCTGCCGTGGGGCGCAGGCCGTTCAGCGTGGCGCGCACTTGGCGTCAACGGCGGGCAGTGGCGGCGCCACGATGCCCACGTTCCAGTTCCACGGCTGATCGCCGCTTGCCCGGCGCCGACAGACGACCTCGTTGACCAGCTGGTACATGCCCGGCAGCAGATCCTTCGAGGGCCGCGGGCCATCGGTGAACGCCATGTAAGCCCGGTTCGAGCCGAATGCCGGCCACTCGGGTTCTCCCCTGGCCATCGGCTTTCCCGTGCGTGCGAAGCTGGCCCAGTAACCGGCCATCGCATCGGAAAGCCTGCGTTGCGGCAGCGTCTCGGGCACCTTCGGCCACCGTGGCGGGGTGCCGTCGAAATTGCCGAACACGTAAGGCAGTTCGCTGGCATGGAAGCCATGCAGGTGGGCGGCATCGGCTGCCGGATAGCCATGATCGAAGTAGTAGAGATAGCCCGGCTGGCCAAACTTCGTCTGCGCCCGCACCAGTTTCTCCGCGGTCCACCCGTACAGCGCGTCCCTGGTCGTGGCGAGGATGCTCTCTTCCAGGTTGTCACCGGGATACAGGCGCAGGAAGTCATCCGCAAGATCGCCGTAGCGCTCACGGATGCTGCGCTCGTACTCCGCGGCGCTGGCGGGCGCAGGCGGCGCCAGGATCCGCAGCGAACGGATTTCGCCGCTGTTGAAGCCGGCCAGCAGCGGGACTCGCGCCTGTTCGCCCTTCTCGAAAATGTCGACCAGCTGATCCGGTACCAGGTGGCCGTCGACAGTCACCCACGGCGCGAATCCGGCCGCTGCCGCGGCTTCGGTCAGCTTGCCCGCGTCCATGGCGCGCAGCGCGGCAAGATCAGGCGCATGCAGCGCGGCGGCCAGTCTGGTGCCGCCTTCTTCCGCAGCCGGCATGCCGTGGCTGTTCCTTTTCAGTTCCGGCATGGAGATCATGTACGCGCTTTCCGCGATGGCTTTCGCGAACAGGCCGCGCGCCTGCGGCGAAGCCATGAGATACATGACGCTCAAGCCGCCCGCGGATTCGCCCGCGATCGTGACGTTCGCGGAATCGCCGCCGAAGGCGCCGATGTTCTCCTTGACCCAGCGCAGCGCGGCAATCTGGTCGAGCAGGCCGTAGTTGCCGGAAACGCCGAGCGGAGACTCGGCGCTCAGCGCCGGAAGCGCGAGCCAGCCGAGCGGCCCCAGGCGGTAATTGATGGAGACCACGATGATGCCGCGCTCGGCCAGACGTGCCCCGTCGTAAAGCGGGTCGCGGTTCGAGCCGCCCCACAAGGCGCCACCGTAGATCCAGACAAACACGGGCGCGTTCCGCGTGTCCCTGGGTGCCCAGACGTTCAGCGTCAGGCAGTCCTCGCTCATCGGAACCGGCTTGCCTTCGTAGATGTTCGAGAGTTTGGGCTTGGGCTGCAGGCAGGCGGCGCCGAACTCCGTGGCTTCCCGGATGCCCGACCACGCCGGCATCGCCACCGGTGCCTTCCAGCGCAGCGCGCCGACCGGTGGCGCGGCATACGGTATGCCCTTGAACACGTTCAGCGCGCCGGCAGCCAGTCCCTGCACGCGGCCGGTGGAGGTGTCCACCACGGGCGCGGACTGGGTCTTCGAGGTGGACGACATGGCGGGACCTTCGTGCGAATAAGACGGAGCCAGGCAGGCAATGCAAACGATCAGGACGCCCAGGGCGCCCGTGCGTAGCGGCATCACGACATGATTCCTCCGTTCTTGATGGCACGATCCTGGCGACGCAGCACCCGCGCCAGAAACAGAAACAGCACGATGGCAACGATGTAGAAAGGTATCAGCAGGTACAGGGCGGTCTGCAACGAATGCACCGGGTCGCTGGCGTGGAAGTAGTCGCTGAGCAATCCCACGTAGGTCGGGCCCAGGCCCAGGCCGATGAAGTTCATGACCAGCAGCAGCAATGCGCCCGACATGACGCGCTGGTCCGGACGGACTTCCTGCTGGACCAGCGTCACCGACGCGGTGAGATAGAAGTAGTTGAGAAACGCCACGCCGAGCAGGAACCAGAGCGATAGCGCCCATCCAGGCGCCCATACGAAGCCCACGTAAAGCGGCAGGGCGACCACCAGGGAGATGGCGGGGAGCAGGCCATAGGCGGTCCGGCTGCGTCGGGTGAAGTGATCCAGCATCCTCCCGGAGACCATCATGCCCCCGCCCATCCCGATGGCGATGACCAGCGCGTAGTACACCGCGACCTCATCCAGGGTCATGCCTTTCTCGCGCATCAGGAACAGGGTGGTGAAGTTGCCCATGCCATAGGTGATCATCTGCGTCGCGGCGCTTCCGAACGCGGCAAGCATCAGCGCGGGATGCGAAACGAACATCTTCAGGGTCTCGATGAATCCCGATGGGCGGATGTCGCCCGGGCGGACGTCGTCCAGGCCTCCCTTTCGCGGTTCGCGTACCGCGAGGCTGAGGACGCCCGCCGTCAACACGCCCACGCCGCCGAGAACGATGAACGCATATCGCCAGCCGAACACGACCGCGATGGATGCGCCAAACGCCACGCCCAGGGCAGCGCCGATCGGCGGACCGAGGTTGTATATGCCCAGTGCCCGGCCACGCCAGCCAGGCGGGAAGTAGTCGGAAATGATTGCGTAGGACGGCGGGACGCCGCCGGCCTCCCCGAAGCCGGTCGTCATGCGTGCAATGGCCAGCTCGGGATAGGTGCGGGCCAGGCCACACGCCATGGTGGCGGCGCTCCAGACGGCGCAAGCCAGCGACAACACCCTGACGCGATTCGTCTTGTCGGCCAGCCAGCCGATCGGGATCGATATGAACGTGTAGAACAACGCGAAGTAGAGGCCGCCGATCAGCCCCAGCTGGCCGTCGGAAAGATCCAGCGCGTCCTGGATGGGCTTGGCGAGGATGGCCAGCAGTTGCCGGTCCAGAAAATTCAGGACGTACACGAAACACAGGACGCCCAGCGCGAGCCAGGCCCGCACGCCGGGCACCGTCGATGCCTGGGAAACCGGAACAGCGGACTCGTTACCGTGCATGATCGTCACGGGCGTCGTCGCGCGTGGGAATGCGCAGCGGCCAGATACCCCCGGGCGGCAATGCATGCCGGCATGGATGCCGGGGGAACCGCCAAAGACGAAGTTTCGCTCGCACGGACTCACCTCACTGAAGGAGTTCCAGTTTCCCCGGACTTGCCGAACTACCCGCTCTGCCTGACTCGAATCGTGCGTCCGGCACGCCTTCCCGTTCCGTCCCTGCAGCCACCTTTTACGCGTGGTGCCGGGAAAGGCCCTTGCCGTTGCATCATGCGGACAAATGCACCACTCGTCAATATTAACTATCATGAGTGTGAATATTATTTGGCGATCGCCTGACCCCTGATGGACCAGCGGACTCGATCCGGCGTCACATCGCGCGCACGACGACACGCCGCCGCCCCATTCGTGCGGGGCAGCGACGTGTCGCGGACGACTAGAACTCCTGCTTGAAGCGGATGCCGATGGTGCGCGGCAGGCTGTAGCCGGTGTAGACCTGACCGTTCGGGTATGGCGCCACCACGCCGTGCGCGCCGCAGACGTCGACGCCGCACTCGGTGTACTTGTATTGCGCCGAGCGCTTGTCGAACGCGTTGTTGATGTAGACGTCGGCCGACCAGCTGCCTTTCTGCACGCCGGCGGACAGGTCCAGCGTGGTGTAGGCGGGCAGGTCGCCGAGCAGCGCCCGCTCGCTCAGGCGCAGGTCCGTGGTGCGCTTGCCGACGTGGACCAGGGCCGCCTGCACGAACGCGTCGCTGTCACCGAGGGTGAAGCTGTAGTGCGCGATCAGGTTGCCCTTGAACTTCGGCGTGATCGGCAGCTGGGTACCCCTGGGCGCCAGCGGCCCGGACACCACGCTGCCGTCCTGCGGGTTGAGCGAGCCGGGCGGGCAGTCGGTGATCGGGCGCCCGCTGGCGTCGGTGAAGCCGCAGTAGTTGGCGGTCAGCCGCGCGCGATACAGCGCCCAGCCGGCGGTCAGTTGCAGGTTGTAGGTGGCCTGCCAGTTCAGTTGCGATTCGAGGCCGTCGATGCGGGCGGAGTTGGCGTTCTTGATTTCGGTGAGGCCGTTCGCGCCGAGGATCGGGAACTGGAAGTCGTTCCAGGTTTCGCGGAACACCGCGCCGTTGAAGGACACCCGGTTGTTCAGCCACGAGGTCTTCCAGCCCAGCTCCTGGTTGATCAGGAAGTCGGCGTGGTACGGCAGCAAGGTGCCGCGCCGGTTGACGCCGCCGGGACGGAAGCCCTCGGAGCGGGTGGCGTAGATCATCTTGGTGTCGCTGATGTTCCAGGTCAGGTTGAACTTGGTGAGGTTGCCGCTCTCCTTCACCTTCTTGTTGAAGTCCAGGCACGGCGCGCCCATGAACGGCTCGGGCGACACGCAGGCGGCCTCGCCCTGGCTGGAGGAGAAGCCCGCGCCGTAGCCGAAATAGCCGTACAGCTGGTTGCTGGTGCGGTAGTAGCGTTCGCCGAAGGTGCCGGTGAGCACGTCGGGGATGAAATCCCACGACAGTTCGCCGAACAGCGCCTCGTCGCGGTCGTAGCGCATCTGCCGGGTCAGCCAGATGGTGTCGTTCCAGCCGGTGACGGAGAGTGAGTCGGCCAGGCCGTCGACCTGGTAGTTCTGCATGATGTCGTGCTTCTGCTTCTGCCAGAACGCGCCGGCGACCAGGCGCAGGCGATCGTCCGCCGGCGAGACCAGGCGCAGCTCGTGGCTGCTGTTGGTGTAGCCGTCGCGATCGCTGATGTGTTGCGACGGATTGATCAGCGCGCCGCTGTTGTCGTAGAAATACGCGCCGGAACCGTACAGCGCGTCGTACCAGAATCCGTAGTCGCTGTAGTCGGTCTGCTCCTCCTGATTGCGCTTGAGGTGCGCGTAGGCATAGGTCAGGTCGAAGTTGCCGATCTTGCCCTGCACGGTCAGCGCGCCCTGCCACCAGCGATCGTTGACGCGCTCGGGATAGAAATGCGTGACGGCCAGGTCGCCCACCGCCGGGTCGCTGGCGAAGTTGCCGTGCGAGATGGTCTGCTGCCCCATCAGCATCGGCGTGATCGACCAGTTGTCGTCGAGGTCGACCTTCAGCGCGGCGCGCGCGCCGGTGATGTTGGCGTCGTTGTAGTTGTCTTTTGCATGGCCGACGCACTGGGATGCCGACGAGGGCGAGGCTCCGCTCGCCGTGCAGCCAGGCGCGTTGCTGATGGTGATGCCCGAGGTCGGGAAGGTGCGCGAGCCGGCCTTGTTGTCGATGTAGCCCGCATCGTGCTCGCGCCAGCCGACCAGGCGGATTGCGGCGGTCGAGTTGATCGGCAGGTTGAGCATGCCCTCGGCGGTGTAGCCGATGCCGCCGTGGGCGAGCGTGTCCACGCCCAGGCTGTAGCTGGCCGCGTAACCGCTGGGGTCGGGCTTGTTGGTGATGATGCGCAGGGCGCCGGCCTCGGCGCTGGCGCCGTACAACGTGCCCTGCGGGCCGGCCAGCACTTCGATGCGGGCGATGTCGTACATGTGGATGTCGAGCGGGCCCTGGATCGTCGTCACCGGCTGGTCGTCGAGGTACACGCCCACGCTCGGCTGCGAGCCGGAGTGGTTGGTGTTGCCGCCACTGGTCACGCCGCGCATGTAGATCGAGACGAAGCCGGGGCCGGTGGCGATGCCGCCGCCGCCCTGCTGGAACGTCACGCTGGGCAGGTATTTCACGTAGTCGTCGAAACTCTTCACGTGCAGCGCTTCGAGCTGGTCGGTGGCCAGCACGTCCATGCTGATCGGCACCTTCTGCAGGTTCTCCGTGCGTTTCTGCGCGGTCACCGTGACTACGCTGAGCGTGGTGGCTTTCTTTGTCGACGACGTGGTGTCGGACGGCGTGGACTGCCCGGTGTCCTGCGCGATGGCGGGCGCCGCCATGGCGAGACAGATGGCGGCCGCCAGCGGCAACCGGATCAACGTCGCCCGTCGGGCGTTCATGGCCTGTCTGGAACTGCTTGCGTGCATGCGATTTCCCCTCATCCGGTGAACGGCAAACCAACCCAACCCCCAACTTTTCAGATGAACCCCGGCACCTCGGGATAGCTGTCCAGCACCGGCCCGAGTGCCTGTTCCAGCGGCCCCAGCCACGGCGCAAAGTGGCGCCAGTGATCCACGCCCTCGCGATAGATCGGGCGGCGCACCTGCTCCGAACTGGCGGTGTGCACCGGTCGCGGGTTCTCGAAGAAGCGCAGGCAGGCGTCCTCGAATGGCAGGCCGCAATAATCCAGCAGGCGACGAACCTCGCCCTCGGTGTCGGCCACCATGCGCTCGTAGAACACGCGGTGGATGCGCCCGGGCAGCACCGTGTCGAAGTGCGCCATCAGGCGGACGTAGTCGTGGTAGTAGCGCCCGACGTCCTCCAGGTCGTAGCTGAAGCTCTGCCCGCGCGCGAAGTGCTGCTTGAACGCCGAGAAGCAGCACGCCAGCGGATGCCGGCGCGCGTCGATGATTCGGGCGTTCGGCAGCATCAGCTGGATCAGGCCGATGTGCATGAAGTTGTTCGGCATCTTGTCGATGAACAGCGGTGCCGAGGTCTTGCGATGGATGCGCGTGTGCGCGAGGTAGCGCTCGCCGAGCGCGCGCAGCGCGTCGGCGTCGAGCGCGGCCAGCGCGTCGTGGTAGGGCGTCGCGCCGTCGCCGTCGCCCTGCCGGCGCAGGCCGCGGGTGATCGAGGCGACTTCGGGCAGCTCCATCGTGCCCTCGACCTGGCTGTGGCTGGACAGGATCTGCTCGATCAGGGTGGAGCCGGCGCGCGGCAGGCCAACGACGAAGATCGGATCGCGCGCCGGGCAGCCCATGCCCGCGCGCGCGCCGAAGAACTCGCCGGTGTAGTGCGCGCAGGCGCGGTCCACCCGCGCGCTGGTCGCGTCCGCGCTGTAGTGCAGTTGCGCGCGGCGGATCGCGTTGCCGCGCGCGTAGTGGGCGAACGAATCCGCGCAGGCGTCGGCATCCTCGCGCGCCTTGCCCATCGCGAACTCCAGGTGCAGGCGGTCTTCGTCCGACAGGTCGCTGCGGGCCAGCTGATCGCTCATCGTGGCGAGGTCGCCCGCACTGAAGCGGAAGGTCTTGAGGTTGGCGAGGCTCCACCAGACTTCGCCGAACGAGGGCAGGCGCTCCAGGCTGTGCCGGTAGGCGGCGATCGCGCGTTCGCCGAAGCCGGCGGTCTTCAGCGCGTGGCCGTAGCTCATCCACACCCGCGGGTTGTCGGGGTAGCGTTGCACCAGGTCGGCGTAGATCGCGAGGGCCGGCTCGTAATCGCCGATGCGGCACAGCACCACCGCCTTGAGGTTGCGGTAGGCCGGGTGCTGCGGGTCGTTCGCCAGCAAGCGCTCGATCTGCGCCAACGCCTGTTCGGGCTGGTTGCTGCGATGCAGGACCATGGCGTAGTGCTGGCGCGCGGCGTCGAAGCCGGGGGCCAGTTCGAGGCAGCGCGCCAGCAGGTTCAGCGCATCCTCGTTGCGGCCCACGCGGGCGGCGACTTCGGCGAACATGCGGATCGCCGCCACGTCGGTGGGCGCCTGTTTCAGATGCTCGCGCAACAGCGCCTCGGCCTGCGGGACGCGGCCTTCGGCGAGCGCCACGGCAGCGCCCATCAGGCGCGGATCGTGGGTGGAGTGCAGCACGTGCCGGGCATAGGCGGCGTCCGCCGCCTCCTGCTCGCCGGCTGCCATCAGGTGATCGCCGAGTTCGCGCCAGGCTTGCGGCAGGTCGGGTTGCAGCGCGACCGCACGGCGCAGCGCGGCGATCGCCTCTTCGCCGTGGCCGAGCCGACCCAGCACCACGCCCAGGTCGAACTGCAGCGCCGCCCATGTCGGTTGCGACGGCGCCAGCGGAAGCAGGATGTCGAGCGCGGCCCGGGCATCGCCCTGACGCAGGCGCGCGGCGGCCAGCAGTTGCAGCGCCAGCGGATGGGCGCCGACTGCGTGCAGGATTTCTTCGAGCTGTTCCACCGCCAGTGCGGGGTCGCGTTGCAGCAGCCGCTCCGCGTGTGCCAGCGCCTGCTCCAGCGTGCCGCTGGCCGACGCCGCGATCATGCGTCGCCTCGTGCTGGCGACGGGAACGGCCCACGCGGGGCGACGGGCCGGAGTGACGACAGCGGTACGGCGCCTGACATGGAAGGTAGCGGCCTCTCGCGGGGTTCGCCGCAATCTACAACCGAATCCGGCTGGTAGATAGTGGCGCCGGCCGGCGCGGCGCAGCTGCGGTTGCCGCCGGTTCGACACAAGCGCTAGGCTCAGCCGGACGCCTCCGCCGGGCCGGGCGGGTCGCATCGGCCGGGTTGTTCGCGGCCATCCAACCGGGGAACAGCAATCCATGCACACCGACACCGTCGTCGAACCGCTCGACCGGGCCCACGCCTTGCCGGCGCGCTACTACGCGGGGGAGGCGATGCTGGCGATGGAGCAGCGCGCGGTGTTCGCACGCAGTTGGCAACTGGTGGCCCATCGGGAGCAGCTGGCCGAACCGGGCGATCACGTGGTCGATCAGGTCGGCGGCGTGCCCTTGCTGCTGGTGCGCGGCCAGGATGGCGTGCTGCGGGCCTTTCCCAATGTCTGTCGCCACCGCGCCGGTCCGCTGGCGCTGTGCGACGGCAAGGGCGCGCGGGCGCTGCACTGCAAGTACCATGGCTGGACCTACACGCTGGAAGGCCAGCTGCGCAGCGCGCCGGAAATGCAGGACGCCGCCGACTTCCGCGTGGAGGACATCCGCCTGCCGCCGCTGCGCGTGCACGAATGGCAGGGGCTGGTGTTCGTGGCGCTGGACGCCGCCGTGCCGCCGTTCGAGGAAGTCTATGGCGGCATCGCCGAACGCATCGCGCCGATCGACCTGGCGGCCATGCGCTACCTGCGCCGCGACACCTACGACATCGACTGCAACTGGAAGGTCTACGTCGACAACTACCTCGAGGGCTACCACCTGCCGCACGTGCATCCGGGCCTGTCGAAGGTGCTCGACTACCGCGCCTACGACACCGAGCTGTTCCCCTGGCATTCGCTGCAATCCTCGCCGCTGCGCAACAGCACCGACATCTACGGCGACGGCGAGGCGTTCTACTACTTCATCTATCCCAACGTGATGCTCAACATCATGCCGGGAAGGTTGCAGACCAATCGCATCCTGCCGCTGGGCCCGGGCCGCTGCCGCATCGTGTTCGACTACTACTACGCGCAGGACGCCGCGGCGCAGGCGCGCATGGAGGCCGACCGCAGCTTCAGCGACGAGGTGCAGAACGAGGACATCGGCATCTGCGAGGCGGTGCAGCGGGGACTGGCCTCCGGCGCGTATACGCCCGGCCGGCTCAACCCCAGGCGCGAAAGCGGCGTGTGGCATTTCCAGAACCTGTTGCGCGCGGCCTATGCGGGGCCGGCCGGCGAATCTGCATGAGTTCGTCGCCGCATGCGCTGCCACCGAACCGGACAGGCGCGCTTCGAGATGCGTGACCGCAGTCGGATCGGCTTCTGGACCTGCACCGCGCTGGTGGTCGGCAACGTGATCGGCATGGGCATCTTCCTGCTGCCCTCGTCGCTGGCGCCGTTCGGTTTCAACGCGCTGATCGGCTGGGGCATCACCCTGTTCGGCTGCCTCACCCTGGCGCGGGTATTCGCGCATCTGTCCGTGGCGCTGCCTGCCGCCGATGGCCCTTACGGCTATGTCCGCGACACGCTGGGCGAGCTGCCGGCCTACATGTCGATGTGGGCGTACTGGGTGTCGCTGTGGCTGACCAACGCGGCGCTGGCCACTGGCGTGGTGGGCTACGTCACCGTGGTGATGCCGGCACTCGGCGTCATTCCGCCGGTGTGGTTCGCGCTGGTGCTGGTGTGGCTGTTCACCCTGGTCAATCTGCTCGGCGTGCGCACCGGTGGCATCGTGCAGATCGTCACCACCACGCTGAAGCTGCTGCCGATGCTGGCGATCGCCGTGCTTGGCGGCTGGGTGTTGCTGAACTCGCCGGGTAGCTATGTGGCCCATCCGCCGACCACGCCGGTGACGTTTGCCGGCGTGATGGCGGCTTCCACCATCGCGTTGTTCGCGATGCTGGGCATCGAATCGGCCAGCATTCCGGCCAGCCGCGTGGACAACCCCGGCCGCACCATTCCGCGCGCCACGATGACGGGCGCGGTGGTGGTCGCGCTGATCTACGTCGTCGTGTCGACCGTGCCGCTGCTGTTGCTGCGGCAGGACGTGCTGGCCAGCGCCAGCGCGCCATTCGCGCTGCTGATGGACACGTTCGGCCACGCCGGGCTTGGCCGCTGGCTGGCGCTGTTCGTGGTGATCAGCGGACTCGGCGCCCTGAATGGCTGGACCCTGCTGGCTGGTCAACTGACCCGCACCATGGCGGATAGCGGCGTGCTGCCACCGTTGCTTGCGCGCAGCAATCGTCATGGCGCGCCGGTTGCCGCCCTGCTGATCACCGGGGCGCTGGCCTCGGTGATGGTGTGGATGAGCTACAGCAGTTCGCTGGTGGCGGCGTTCACCTTCCTCACCCTGGTGGTCACCGCGGCGAACCTGCCCTTGTACCTGTGCTGCGCACTGGCGCTGGCGGTGTTGTGGCGGCGCGGCGCGGCGGGCTGCAGCGGTCGCAGCGTGCTGCTGGTGGCGGGTATCGGCGCGGCCTATGTGGTGTTCGCCTTCGTCGGCATCGGCGGCGAGCCGTTCGTGTATGCGCTGGGTCTGATCGCCGCGGGCCTGCCGCTGTATGTCTTCATGCGGTGGCGGCGCAAGCCGGTCGCCGCCACCGAGGCCTGAGCACCATGCGCGACCCCCGCTACGACATCCTGTTCGAACCGGTGAAGATCGGCCCGGTCATCGCGAAGAACCGCTTCTTCCAGGTGCCGCATTGCAACGGCATGGGCCACGCGATGCCGCTGGCCCATGCGGCGATGCGCGAGATGAAGGCCGAGGGCGGCTGGGCGGTGGTCTCCACCGAGGAGTGCGAGATCCACCCCAGCGGCGATCTCACGCCGTACGTGGAGGCGCGGTTGTGGGATGACCGCGACATCCCCGCGCTGGCCCTGATGTGCGACAAGGTGCATGCGCACGGCGCGCTGGCTGCGCTGGAACTCACCCACAACGGGCCGACGGCGTCCAACCTCTATTCGCGCGAGGTGCTGATCGCACCCTCGCACCAGCCGACCAAGTACGGCTACCCGCACCAGGCGCGGGCGATGACGAAGCACGACATCCGCGAATACCGCCGCTGGCATCGCGAAGCAGCCGTCCGCGGCAGGCGCGCGGGCATGGACATCATCTACGTCTACGCGGCGCACGACCTGTCGCTGGCGATGCACTTCCTGCAGCGCCGGCGCAACCAGCGCAGCGACGAGTACGGCGGCTCGCTGAAGAATCGCGTGCGGCTGCTGCGCGAGGTGCTCGAAGACACCAAGGATGCGGTAGGCGACACCTGCGCCGTGGCGCTGCGCTTCGCCACCGAGGAGCTGCTGGGGCCGGGCGGCGTCGAGCTGGCCGAGGCGAAGGAGATCGTGGCCATGCTGGCCGAGCTGCCCGACCTGTGGGACGTGAACCTGGCCGCCTGGTACAACGACTCGGTGCCCTCGCGCTTCGCCGCCGAAGGCGCGCAGGAGCCGTTCATCGACTTCGTGAAGAAGACCACCAGCAAGCCGGTGGTCGGCGTGGGCCGCTTCACCTCGCCCGACACCATGGTCTCGCAACTCAAGCGCGGCGTACTCGACATGATCGGCTGCGCGCGCCCGTCGATCGCCGATCCGTTCCTGCCGAAGAAGATCGAAGAAGGCCGCAGCGACGACATCCGCGAATGCATCGGCTGCAACATCTGCGTTTCCGGCGACATGACGATCTCGCCGATCCGCTGCACGCAGAATCCGACCATGGGCGAGGAGTGGCGCAAGGACTGGCACCCGGAGCGCATGGCGCCGAAGCGCTCGGCAGCGCGCGTGCTGGTGGTCGGCGCCGGCCCGGCCGGACTGGAAGCGGCGCGCGCGCTGGGCCAGCGGGGCTACGAGGTGAGCCTGGCCGAGGCGCGCAAGGAACTCGGCGGCCGCGTCACCCGCGAAGCGCGCCTGCCGGGCCTGGCCGAATGGGCACGCGTGCGCGACTGGCGCGTGGGCCAGATCCGCAAGCTGGCGAATATAGCCGTCTATCTCGATTCCGCACTCACCGCGCAGGACGTGCTGGACTTCGGCGCCGAGCACGTGGTGATCGCCACCGGCTGCCACTGGCGCCGCGACGGCTACGGCCGCAGCCACGGCACAGCCATCGACGGTTTCGCCGACGGCGCGCGCATCTATACGCCCGACGACCTGATGGATGGCCGTCTGCCCGAAGGTCGCGTGGTGGTGTTCGACGATGACGGTTTCTACCACGCGGGCATCGCGGCCGAAGCCTTGCGTCTGCGCGGTTGCGAAGTGGCGTATCTGACGCCGGAGGACGGCGTCGCGCCATGGAGCCAGCACACGCTGGACTACCGACACATCCGCAAGCGGATGGCCAAGCTCGGCATCGAGGCGATCGTGTCGCACGACATCGTCGGTTACGCCGGCAGCACGCTCGCCATCGAAAACGTGTGGGACCATCAGCGCCGCGAGCTGGCCTGCGACGCTGTCGTCACGGTCACCGCCCGCCTGCCCGACGACGCGCTGTACCAGGAGCTGTTGCGACGCGAGCCTGAGTGGTCCGCTGCCGGCCTGCAATCACTGCGCTGCATCGGCGACGCCGAGGCGCCGGGCCTGATCGCCCACGCGGTGTATGCGGGGCATCGCTACGCCCGTGAGCTGGAAGAGCCCGCCGCCGTCGGCGTCCCGTTCAAACGCCATTTCCACATCGAGTGACGATCGCCCAGGCTCACGGGGCGCAGCGCGATCGCCGCCGGGGGTGACCTCGGGATACCTGTCGTTGCAATCGATGCGGTGGCAGATTCGGCGTAGGCTGCGCCCGTGCGCGGGGGTGTACCGACTGGGGGTAAGACGATGGCTCGGACGGCGCTGGTCGATGTGTTGCGGCGGGCCGCGGCGATTGCGGCCGTGTCCCGGAGTACGGGCGAGCCGCTGGACGAGGCGATTGCGCGCGAACGCAGCTTGCGGGTGGATCATGCGCGGCGCCGATTCCTGCGGCAATCGGCGGTGGCTTCCGCGGCGCTGATGCTGGGCGCCTGCGCACGCGTGCCGATGCCCCTTCGCGCCACCGGCACGGATGAAGTGGTGGTGGTCGGCGCCGGCGTGGCCGGGTTGACCTGCGCGCACCGGCTGCGCCAGGCCGGCGTGCCGGTGCGTGTGTACGAGGCACAGGAACGCATCGGCGGGCGCATGTTCAGCCTGCGCGGCCACTTCGCCGACAACCAGGTGTGCGAACTGGGCGGCGAGCTGATCGACACCGGCCACGTGCATATCCGCGCGCTGGCCTGTGAGCTGGGCATCGAACTGGACGACCTGTCGCGCGATCCCACGGCTGCGTTCGGCGACATCTGGTTCTGCAACGGTCGGCGTTACGGCGAGGACGACATCCTGCGCGAATTCGCGCCGCTGGCCGCGGCGATCGCCCGCGACGCGGCGACCTTGCCGGAGGAAGAAATCACCGCGGCCACGCCCGGCGGCGCGCAGCGACTGGATCGCGAAACGATCGCGCAATGGCTGGATCGCCAGGGCGCCAGCGGCTGGCTGCGCACCCTGATCGAGGTGGCCTACACGACGGAGATGGGTCTGGACTGCGACGAACAGTCCGCGCTGAATTTCCTCACCTTCATTGATCCGGGTCGGGACCATTTCCGCATTTTCGGCGAAAGCGACGAGCGCTTCCACGCGCGCGGCGGCAACGACCTGATCGTGCAGCGGTTGGGCGCGGGACTGGCCGACGCCATCCACACTGGCAGCGTGCTGGAATCGCTCGGCCAGGGCGCCGATGGCCGCTACGTGCTGGGCTTCAAGCGCGATGCCGGCGCATTCGAGGTGCGCGCGCAACGGGTGGTGTTGGCCTTGCCCTTCACCACGTTGCGCCGCGTACGCATCGACGCGGCGTTGCCGGTGGTGAAACGCCGTGCGATCGCCGAACTCGGTTATGGCACCAACGCCAAGCTGATGATCGGCTTCAACGAGCGGGTCTGGCACACGCGCCACCAGAGCGGTGGCGCCATCTATACCGACCTGCCGCTGCAGACCACCTGGGAAACCAGCCGCATGCAGCCTGGTACGGCCGGCATCCTGACCAACTTCACCGGCGGACGGCATGGCGTCGAACTGGGAAGCGGTAGCGCGAAGCAGCAGGCTGCCGCCGCCGTGCAACAACTGGAAGCGGTCTTCCCGGGACTGTCCGCGGCGAGGGACGGGGCGCGCGAGGCGCGCATGCACTGGCCCACGTTCCCGTGGACCCTGGGCAGCTACGCGTGCTTCCTGCCGGGCCAGTGGACCGGCATCCGTGGCGCCATCGGCGAACGCGTGGGCAACCTGCACTTCGCCGGCGAGCATTGCGCGTTCGACAACCAGGGCTTCATGGAAGGTGGCTGCGAAACCGGCGAATGGGCGGCCCAAGCCGTGCTGCGCACCGCCGGGAAGGGCTCCTGGCCCGCATCGGCGAAGTGTGCGCAGACGGCCTGAACGACGTGGCGGTCGGCAGCCCTGGGGCGAATCGAGGTTCCCGTTTCAGCGAATCCGTGGCCCGCTGCGGCAGCGGCCGTCGTGCTCAGACGCGGCCGTAGACATCGTCGAAACGCACGATGTCGTCCTCACCCAGATAGCTGCCGGACTGCACCTCGATCAGTTCCAGCACGACCTTGCCGGGGTTGCGCAGGCGGTGCTTGCTGCCCAGCGGGATGTACGTGCTCTGGTTCTCGCCCAGCAGGAACACCTTGTCGTCGCAGGTGACCTCGGCGGTGCCGGAGACCACGATCCAGTGCTCGGCGCGATGATGATGCTTCTGCAGGCTGAGCGACGCGCCCGGCTTGACCTGGATCCGCTTGACCTGGAAGCGCTCGCCTTCCTCCAGGGAGTCATAATTGCCCCAGGGGCGGTGCACCACGCGATGCAGCGAGTGTTCGCTGCGGCCGGCGGCCTTCAGTTGCTCGACGATCTTCTTCACGTCCTGCGCGGCGTCGCGGTGGGCCACCAGGGTCGCGTCCGGCGTGGTCACCACGATCAGGTCATCGACGCCCACGGTGGCCAGCAGGTGGCGGTCGTGCGAACGCAGCAGCGAACGATGCGTGTCCACCGCCAGGGTGTCGCCTTCGCGCAGGTTGCCGTCGGCGTCCTTGTCGCCGGTCAGCCACAGTGCCGACCACGAACCGATGTCGCTCCATGCGCAGCTGACCGGGATCACCGCGGCACGACGGGTCTTCTCCATCACGGCGTAGTCGATCGAGTCGTCGGGCACTGGGGCGAACGCGTCGCGGTCGATGCGCACGAAGTCCAGATCGACCGTGGCTTTCGCGTGCGCCATGCGCACCGCTTCCAGCATCGCCGGCGCGTGCGCGGCCAGTTCTTCCAGGTAGCGCGCGGCCTTGAACAGGAACATGCCGGAGTTCCAGTCGTAGCCGCCGTCGGCCAGGTAGGACTGGGCGGTGGCCAGGTCGGGCTTCTCGACGAACTGCTCGACGCGATAGCCGTGGCGGTCGATCGCGTCGGCGCGGCGGATGTAGCCAAAGCCGGTTTCCGGCCGGTCCGGGCGGATGCCGAACGTCACCAGCCAGTCCTGCGCCGCCAGCGGCTGCGCCTGTCTCACGGCCTCGACGAAGGCGTCGGTGTCGCCGATCAGGTGATCGGCCGGCAGCACCAGCAGCATGGCCTCGGGGTCGCGCTGCAAGGCCTGCAACGCACCCAGCGCGATCGCCGGCGCGGTGTTGCGGGCCAGCGGTTCCAGCACGATGCTGGCGTCCCTGATGCCGGCCTCCAGCAACTGGTCGGCGGCGAGGAAGCGGTGATCCTCGCTGGCCACCACGATCGGCGCGGCGACGTCGGGCAACTGGCGGGTGCGCGCGATGGTCTGCTGGAACAGCGTGCCCTTGCCGGCGAGCGCGAGGAACTGCTTGGGCAGGTTCTTGCGCGAGACGGGCCAGAGCCGGGTGCCGCTGCCACCGCTGAGGATGAGGGGGATCAACATGGTGGCAGGATCTCGTTCAGTGCGTGGATGAGGCAAGCTGGCGCATGGCATCGCGCAAGCCCTGCGTCCAGTCCGGCAGGGCAAGGCCAAAATGCCGCTGGAAACCGCCATTGTCCAGCAGCGACCAGGCCGGACGCACGGCCGGCGTGGGGAATTCGCTGCTGTCGATCGCGAGCACGCCGGGCACGCGGGCCAGCAGGCCCTGGGTGGCGGCCTCGGCGAAGATCGCGCCGGCAAAGCCGTGCCAGGTCGTCGCGCCGCTGGCAACCAGATGATGGGTGCCGGCCAGTGCGTCGCGTTGCACACGATCCGACGACAACCAGCGATCGAGTGCGGCGAGTGTTCCGTCTACGATCAGGCCGGTGTCGGTGGGTGCGCCGTGCTGGTCGGCCACCACGCGCAACTCGTCGCGTTCGGCGCCCAGGCGCAGCATGGTGCGCAGGAAGTTGTGGCCATGCGCCGCGTAGACCCAGGCGGTGCGGAAGATGAAATGGTCGGCGTCGCTGTCGCGCAGCGCGAGTTCGCCGGCCAGCTTGCTGCGGCCATAGGCGCCGAGCGGACCGGTGGCTGCATCGACCGCGTACGGCTGCGACTGCCGACCGTCGAACACGTAGTCGGTGGAGTAGTGGATCACCAGCGCGCCACGTGCCGCGGCCCAGTGGCCGAGCACGCCCACCGCCTCGCCGTTGACGCGGGTAGCCAGGGCCTCCTCCTGCTCGGCGCGATCGACTGCGGTATAGGCGGCGGCGTTGATGATCACGTCGGGTTGCACGCGGTCGAGCAGGGCGGGCAGGGATGCGGGGTTCGACAGGTCGGCGAGCTCGCCGGGCCCGCCGCCGGCCAGCACGCCATCACGACTGGCGGCGACCAGCTCGCCGCGCGCGGCGAGGCCGCCGTGATCGAGCAGGCTGCGGCCGAGCTGGCCGTTGGCCCCGAGCAGCAGGATCTTCATGCCACGTAGACCGGCAGGCGCTCCGCTGGCACGTCGGCGAGCAGGGGCGTCTTGCCGTCCTTGTCCGACAGCAGCGGCGCGCTGATCGGCCAGTCGATGCCGAGCGCGGCGTCGTTCCAGCGGATGCCTGCGTCGGCCCTGGGGTCATACAGCGCGGTGCACTGGTAGCTGAAGGTGGCGAACTCGGACAACACGCAGAAGCCGTGCGCGAAGCCTTCAGGCACCCAGAAATGACGGTGGTTGTCGGCCGTCAGCATCACGCCGATCGACTGACCGAAGGTGGGCGAGCCGCGGCGGATGTCCACCGCCACGTCGTAGACCTCGCCTTCGAGCACGCTGACCAGCTTGCCCTGCGGATTCGGCCACTGGTAATGCAGGCCGCGCAACACGCCGCGCGCCGAGCGCGACACGTTGGACTGCACGAAGCGGTGATCGACGCCGGCCTCCTGGTACTTCGCCTCGTTGTAGCTTTCATAAAAGAACCCGCGGGCATCGCCGAACACCTGGGGTTCGAGGATCAGCGCGCCGGGCAGGCTGGTCTGGATCACCTTCATCGGGCGTGTCCCTCGCGCACCAGACCCTGCAGATACTGGCCGTAGCCGGTCTTGGCCAGCGGCGCGGCCAGTCCCAGCAATTGCTCGTCGTCGATCCAGCCGTTGAGGTGGGCGATCTCCTCCGGGCAGCAGACCTTCAGGCCTTGCCGGTTCTCGATCGTCTCGATGTAGTTGCCCGCTTCCATCAGCGATTCGTGGGTGCCGGTGTCGAGCCAGGCAAAGCCGCGGCCGAGCTGCTCCAGGTGCAGCGAACCGTCGTCGAGGTAGCAGCGGTTGAGGTCGGTGATCTCCAGCTCGCCGCGCGGCGACGGCTGCAATGCCGCGGCGTAGTCGCAGACGCGAGCGTCGTAGAAATACAGTCCGGTGACGGCGTAGTGGGACTTCGGTGTGGCGGGCTTTTCCTCCAGCCCGACCACTTTTCCGTCGGCGTCGAATTCCGCCACGCCGTAACGCTGCGGGTCCTTCACCCAGTAGCCGAACACGGTGGCGCCGTGTTCGCGCGCCGCGGCACGCTTGAGGCGCTCGGTGAAACCGTGGCCGTAGAAGATGTTGTCGCCCAGCACCAGGCAGCTGGGCTTGCCGTCGACGAAATCACGGCCGATGGTGAACGCCTGGGCCAGCCCGTCCGGCGACGGCTGCACCGCGTAACGGATGTCCAGGCCCCACTGCGAGCCGTCGCCCAGCAGGCGCTGGAACATCGCCTGCTCGTGCGGCGTGTTGATGATCAGGATCTCGCGGATACCGGCCAGCATCAGCGTGGCCAGCGGGTAGTAGATCATCGGCTTGTCGTACACCGGCAGCAGCTGCTTGCTGATCGCGCGGGTGATCGGGTGCAGCCGCGTGCCGGAACCACCGGCGAGGATGATGCCTTTCTGCGTCGTGCTCATGAGCCGAGGCGCTCCATGCGATAGCTGCCGTCCAGCACGCGCTGGCTCCACGACTGATGGGCGAGATACCAGTCCACCGTCTGCGCGATGCCGGTCTCGAAGGTGTGGGTCGGCCGCCAGCCCAGTTCATCCTGCAACTTGCTCGAATCGATCGCATAGCGGCGATCGTGGCCGGGCCGATCCCTGACGTAGTTGATCAGCGATTCGCGGGGGCGCCCGTCGGCCAGTGGCTGGCGCGCATCGAGCAGGGCGCAGATGGTCTTCACCACGGTGATGTTCTCGCGCTCGGCATTGCCGCCCACGTTGTAGGTCTCGCCCACGCGACCGGCGTCCAGCACGCGGCGGATCGCGCTGCAGTGATCGCCCACGAACAGCCAGTCGCGGATGTTGAGTCCATCGCCGTAGACCGGCAGCGGCTCGCCGGCCAGGGCCTTCTGGATCACCAGCGGGATCAGCTTCTCGGGGAACTGGTACGGCCCGTAATTGTTCGAGCAGTTGGTGGTCAGCACCGGCAGGCCGTAGGTGTGGTGGAACGCCCGCACCAGGTGGTCGGAGGCGGCTTTGGACGCGGAGTACGGGGAGTTCGGAGCGTACGGCGTGGTCTCGGTGAACTTGCCCTCGGCGCCCAGCGAGCCGTAGACCTCGTCGGTCGACACGTGCAGGAAGCGGAAGCCGTCGCGGGCGGCGCCCTCGAGGCCGCGCCAGTAGTCGCGGGCGCATTCGAGCAGGCCCAGCGTGCCCACCACATTGGTCTGCACGAACTCGGCCGGGCCGTCGATCGAGCGGTCCACATGCGATTCGGCGGCGAAATTGACGATGGCGTCGGGCCGGTGCTCGGCCAGCAGCTTCGCCACCAGTTCACGATCGCCGATGTCGCCCTGCACGAACAGGTGCCGCTCGTTCCCGTCCAGCGAAGCAAGCGTGTCGGGGTTGCCGGCGTAGGTGAGCTTGTCCAGGTTCACCACGCGCAGACCATCGGCGATGGCCTGCAGGACGAAGTTGGCACCGATGAAACCGGCTCCGCCGGTGACCAGCAATATCTTCATGTATCACTCCAATTTGATCCCAAGTATTCTGTCATACAGGGGTGTGAAGTGGCATGGCCCCATGGTTCCGGCCCGCTGCGGGCGTTCATGTCACGTATGCCGAGCGCCTGAAGCTGAAGTGTGTTGGTCCGGTTTTATGCACGTCGCGTCGCGATGAGATGGTTGTTCCAGGCATACCTGAGGTGGTTGTGTCGGTACGTTCCCTGAAAGCACTTCATCCGATGTTGAGAGGTTTTCTCATGCGGACCTTGTCAAGTCCGCGCTGGGCCGGAATCCGTCACGGAATTCCGTTGCCGATCCGGCAATGGGTCCGTGGCAGGCTGGAAAGGCCGATCAGGCATGATCTGGGCTTCAGGCGAACCAGCGAATGGGGCAGCGACACGCCGACGGTTCCCGACGTGGGGTCCGGTGATGGGCCGCCGAACGTCGCGGCGGCGCACGGAGTCAATCTCCATGGGTACCTTTCCCGCTGGCTGGGTCTTGGGGAATGCGCGCGACTCTATGCGAATGCCATGCTTGCCACGAAGTATCCGGTTTCGTTGTACGACGTGGACATCGATATCCCGCATCCCCGGCATGACCGCACGCTGGCCGCCCATCTGGGCACGGCTTCTCCGTACCGGTGTGATCTGATCTTTGTCAATCCGGATCATTGGGCGGACACCTTGCTGAGCGCCGGCATCTCGACAGCTCGGGGCCGTTATGTGATCGGCTACTGGTTCTGGGAGCTGGAGAACTTTCCCGAAGACTGGCGACTGGCCATCGATCAGGTCGATGAAATCATGGTTTCGTCCGCCTTCGTCGAACAGGCGATGCGGCGGATCTGCAACAAGCCCGTGACGCGCGTGCCGCTGCCGTTGGTGCCGGGGACGAGTGACAGCAGCCTGCAGCGTCACCATTTCGGCTTGCGTGACGACGATTACGTCTTTTTCTGTTCTTTCGATTTCAATTCGACCGTCGCCAGAAAGAATCCGCAAGCGGTCATTGATGCCTTTTGCAAGGCGTTCCCACGCGGGGACGAGAAGGTCTCATTGCTGATCAAGTCCAGCAATGGAAACCGCAACACCGCTCTGCTGATCCAGTTGCTGGGGGCTGTCGCACGCGATGCGCGCATCCAGCTGCGCGACGACCTGCTCGAGCGCCATCACCTCCAGTCATTGCATCGCTGCATCGACGTCTATGTTTCGCTGCATCGTTGTGAGGGCTTCGGACTGGGCATGGCCGAGGCGATGTGCCTGGGCAAGGCCGTGGTGGCGACAGGCTATTCGGGCAACCTGGAGTTCATGACGCCGGCGAACAGCTGTCTGGTGGATTACAGGATGATTCCCGTACAGCGGGGCCAGTACCCCTACGCGGACGGTCAGCAATGGGCCGACCCCGACCCGCGACATGCTGCGCAACACATGCGCGCGCTCTATCAGGACCGTACGCTGGGCAGCCGCCTGGGGGCACAGGCGAAACGCGACATGGCCAGCAACTTCTCGGTCGAGGCCTGCATGTCGGTGCTGACCCGGCGGCTGCGCCAGATCGATGACGAACTGCAGGGCACTGCATGATGATGCCGTTTGCTTCCGCGACTCCGACGGATTTTTTGACATGACGAACAAGACGGAAGGCCTGTCGCCGGCCAGTGCCATTCGCACTGATGCATCGGTACCGGCCGCGGGCATCGACTGGCGGCTGCTGGCGGACCAGCGGCTGACGCGGCTGGTGGAGATCGAACATGACCACAGCGTCATGCGTGATCGATTGGCCTTGCTGCAGGTGGACTATCGCGAAATGCTCGTCGCCAGTGATCAGCGGCTGCGGCGTCTGGCCGAGCAGGATCGGGAGCGCGTGGAACTGGAACGGCGCCTGGCCGAACTGGCGAGGGAACACGCACGCATGCATGCGTCCTTCGTCGAGAGCCGCTCATGGCGCCTGACAAGGCCACTGCGACTGTTGTCCACGTGGCGCCGGGAAGGGCGCCATCGCCCCGGGAACCTCGTTCGCGCGATGTTGCGCGTGCCGCTTTTCCGGCGTGTCGCCAGGCGGCTCGTGCGTGTTGTGCCAGGTCTGCATGCACGCCTGCGGTCACGCCTGTATCCGCAGGCCGCCGGTAACGACCACGGAAACGTCCATTGAACGGATACGGAATGCCGCGATGAAGATCGTGCTGGATCTCCAGGGCGCGCAATCGCACAGTCGGCATCGGGGCATCGGGCGCTATACGCTGTCGATGGCGAAGGCTTTCGCGGTCGAGGCGGGCCGGCACGAGGTATGGCTGGCGCTGAACGGGCGGCAGGATGAAAGTTCGCTCGGCATCATCGAGCAGTTCGATGGGCTGATTCCGCGCGAGCGCATGCTGGTCAACGAACTGCCCTCCGGCATTGCAGCCTGCCAGCCAGGCAACCAGCGGCGCGTGCAGATGGCCAGGGTCGCCCACGCGGGCTTTCTCGGCGGATTGCGCGCGGACTGCATCTGGCACAGCAGCCTGTTCGAAGGCTGGGGCGATGATTCGACGGCGGCGCTGGGCAGCGGTATCGACGATCATCGGCATGTGGCCACCCTGTACGACCTGATCCCGCTGCTGAATCCCGCGCGGCACCTGCACGACGCCGCCTACCGGCGCTGGTACTACCAGCGGCTGGGCCTGCTCAAGCGCTGCGGTTTGCTGCTGGCGATTTCCGAATCGTCGCGGCGAGAGGCCATCGACGCATTGCAGCTGCGGGCGGAGGATGTGGCCGTGGTATCTGGTGCTCCCGATCCGGTGTTCCGGCCCATGCCGATCGATGCCGCCTGCCGGGCCCGCTGGCAGCAGGACTGGGGCCTGCGTCCGGATTTCGTGCTGTATGCGGGAGGTTACGACGCGCACAAGAATGTGGACACATTGATCGCCGCGTTCGCCGAACTTCCTGCCAGCGTCGTGCAGCGGCATCAACTGGTGCTTGCCGGTCGATGCGATCCGGTGACGGCAGCTCAGCTGCGCCAGGTGGCACACCGGCATCGCCTGGCTGCCGATCGGCTGGTTTTCACCGGGACCCTGGCGGATGAGGAGCTGGCGCGACTGTATTCAGGCTGCACCCTGTTCGTGGCGCCATCGCTGCACGAGGGGCTGGGCCTGCCCCCGCTGGAGGCGATGGCGTGCGGTGCCGCGGTGATCGGCTCGAACGCCGCCAGCCTGCCGGAGGTGATCGGGCGCGAGGATGCATTGTTCGATCCGCGCAGCCGCAGTTCGATTGCGGCCAGGTTGCAGGCCGTGCTGAGCGGGGATGGCCATGTCCAGAGCCTGCGGGCGCACGCCCGCGTGCAGGCGCGTCAGTTCAGCTGGCCGGTCAGTGCGCGCAAGGCACTGGCGGCCATCGAGAGTCATGTGGGGAACAAGGCGAAGTCGCGGGGCGGGCGGTGCGCCCGACCGCGGCTGATCTACGTGTCGCCGTTGCCGCCGGTGCGGTCGGGTATCGCCGATTACAGCGCCCGTCTGCTGCGTGAGCTGGCCTGCCATTACGAGATCGACGTGGTGGTCGATCAGGCCGAGGTGACCGATCCGTGGGTGCTGGCCAGTTTCCCTGTTCGTTCGCTGCAATGGTTTGTGGACCATGCGGCCGAGGATCGAGTGCTGTACCACTTCGGCAATTCGCCGTTTCACGCGCACATGTTCGGCATGCTGCAGCGGCACCCCGGCGTAGTGGTGTTGCACGATTCGTGGCTGGGCGCAGCGAGAAACTGGATAGCGCACGCCGCCGGCGAGCCTTCGGCGTTCCTGCGCCTGCTGTACGACAATCACGGTCATGCCGCCTTGCTGCACGACCTGCGTCATGGCCGCCCTTCGACGCTCGATACTTGGCCAGTCAACCGGGACGTGATCGAGCGGGCGCTTGGCGTGATCGTGCACTCGCACTACGCCGTGAAACAGGCGCGTCTGCACTATGGCGCGGCGGCCGCGGACAAGTTCGTGGTGGTGCCATTTCCGAAACAGCGTACCTACGGCGATCGCCGGCTGGCGCGGCGCCTTCTCGGCATCGGGCCGGATGACTTCGTGGTCTGCAGCTTCGGCATGCTGGCACCGACGAAATTGAACCATCGTCTGCTGGAGGCATGGCTGCAATCCGCGCTGACAAACGACAACCGCTGCCGGCTGATTTTTGTCGGAGAGAACCACGGCGGTGAGTATGGTCAGGCGCTGACTTCGGCCATCAGCGCTGCCGCTGGCGGCGAGCGTATCCACATCACCGGCTTTGTCAGCGCCGACAGCTATGCCGACTATCTGGCCGCCACCGACATCGTGGTGCAGCTGCGTACCGACTCGCGCGGCGAGACTTCGGCCGCGGTTTTCGATGCGCTTGCCCATGGCTTGCCGCTGATCGTCAACGCCCACGGCACAGCGACGGAGTTGCCCGAAGCCGCGGTGCTTCGACTTGCCGACCAGTTCAGTGATGCCGAGCTGGTCTCCGCCCTGCAGGAGCTGAGGGACGAGGCCGAATCACGTGCGCGGCTCGCCGCCGAAGCGGCCCACGTGATCGGGCAGCAGCACCATCCGGCCGAAGTGGCAGGACGCTATCGCGAGGCGATCGAGGCCTTCCACCAGCGCTCGCCGGGGGCCGGACAACAGCGCCTGCTGGAAGGCCTGGCGCGCACGGACGCCGGATTTGCCATGGACGCTCCGGCTCGACGGGAATTGCAACAGGCCCTGGTTGCGAACCAGCCCTTGGTGGATCGACCGCGGCTGTATGTCGACGTTACCGCCACTGCCGGCAACGACCTGCACACGGGTATCGAGCGCGTGGTGCACGGCGTGCTGTCGGCGCTGCTGCAGCATCCGCAGGCGCAGTACCGGATCGAGCCGGTGCGGCTCGTAAATGGCAGTTACCGCTACGCTGGCAGTTACGCCCTGAAGGTGCTCGGGCATCCGTCGTTCGAACTGCCGGAAGAGGTGGTGCAGCCGCGGGCGGGCGACATCCTGCTCGGACTGGACTGGGTGGCCGACGCGCTGCCGGAAAACACGGCCCTGCTCGATGCCTGGCGCGTGCGCGGCGTGTGCATGCTGTTCGTGGTGTACGACCTGCTGCCGGTTCGCCAGCCGGCATGGTTCCCAGACGGCATCGCCCGGATGCACGGGCGCTGGCTGCAGTGCATTGGTCGATACGCCGATGCCCTGCTGTGCATTTCCCGGTTTGTCGCCGACGACGTGCGCCAGTGGTTCGACGAACATCCGCCATTGCGACATGACGCACTGCCTCTGGGCTATTTCTACCCGGGCAACGACCCGGGTGCGGCGCGGCCGAGCATGGGGTTGCCACCGGACGCCGGCCAGGTGCTGGCGCGCTTGCGCGGGTCGCCGGCTTTCCTGATGGTCGGCACGATCGAACCACGCAAGGGGCATGCCCTAGTGCTGGACGCGTTCGAACAGCTGTGGGCCGAAGGCGTCGATGCGGTCCTGGTGGTGGTCGGTCGACAAGGCTGGATGTCCGACGCACTGGCGGCACGGATGCGTTCGCATGCGGAAGCGGGGACCCGAATGATCTGGCTGGAACAGGCCAGCGACGAATATCTCGAACAGATATATGACGGTGCTCGCGCGCTGGTGGCGGCCTCCGAGGCCGAGGGCTTCGGCCTGCCGCTGGTGGAGGCGGCACGCCGCGGCCTGCCGGTCATGGCGCGAGACATCCCGGTATTCCGCGAAGTGTCTTCGGCGTTTGCCAGCTATTTCGATGGCGGGCGCGTGGAAAGTCTGGTCGAGGCATTGCGGCAGGCGGCGGCCACGGACCGCGCCAGGCACGCCCCGAAGGCCGACGCCGTGCTCGGCTGGCAGGACACGACCGCCCGCCTCTGGAACATGCTGTTCGATGGCGCCCATGCGCAATGGCTGCCACCCTGGCGGCCGGACACGCAGCCTGTCGACAGTTGAGGCAACTCACGGGATGGTGATTCACCGCTTGGACAGACGCCGGCTTGCCCGTAGCATGTCCGTACTCAACCGTACGCAGGAAACCGCATGAAGGCAGCGTTGATCACGGGCATCACCGGACAGGACGGTGCCTATCTGGCGGAGCTTCTGCTGCACAAGGGCTACCGGGTGGTGGGAGCCTACCGTCGCACCAGTTCGACCAATTTCTGGCGCATCGAGGAACTGGGCATCCTCGGCCACCCGCAGCTGGAGCTGGTGGAGTTCGACCTTACCGACATGGGTGCGGCGATTCGATTGCTGCAGAAGTATCAGGTCAGCGAGGTCTACAACCTCGCCGCACAGAGTTTTGTGGGCGTGTCGTTCGACCAGCCGTTGACGACGACGCAGATCACGGGCGTGGGTGCACTGCACTTGCTGGAGGCGATCCGGGTGGTCGATCCGTCGATCCGCTTCTATCAGGCGTCCACTTCGGAAATGTTCGGCAAGGTGCAGGCGGTTCCGCAATCCGAGGACACGGCGTTCCATCCGCGCAGCCCATACGGCGTGGCCAAGCTGTATGCGCACTGGATCACGGTGAATTATCGCGAATCCTACGGTCTGTTCGGCGCCAGCGGCATCCTGTTCAATCATGAGTCGCCGCTGCGCGGACGCGAGTTCGTCACGCGCAAGATCACCGATGCGGTGGCGAAGATACGACTCGGCAAGCTCGACGTGCTGGAACTCGGCAACCTGCACGCGCAGCGCGACTGGGGCTATGCAAAGGAGTATGTCGACGGCATGTGGCGCATGTTGCAGGCCGAGACCCCCGAAACCTGCGTGCTGGCCACCGGGCGTACCGAAACGGTACGCAATTTCGCCACCATGGCGTTTGCGGCCGTGGACATCGAACTGGCATGGGAGGGTACGGAAGCCGATGAGCACGGCGTGGATGCACGAACCGGGAAGACCCTGGTGCGGATCAATCCGCGTCACTACCGGCCGGCAGAGGTCGACCTGCTGATCGGCGATGCGAGCAAGGCCCGTGCCGCATTGGGCTGGTCGGCGCAAACGTCGCTCGAATCACTGTGCCGGATGATGGTCGAGGCCGATCTGCGCAGGAACCAGCATGGCTTCTCCTTCTGAGACAGTGCCGCGGCGGGTGCTGGTCACCGGCCGCGACGGCTTCACCGGCCGCTACGTGGCGCAGGACCTCGAACGTGCCGGTTACGAGGTCTGTGGCCTGAATGCCCACGGCGGGCGTGTCGACCTGCTCGATGCCGCGGCGGTGCAGGCCGCGGTGGCGGGAATTCGCCCGTGGGCGGTGATCCACCTGGCGGCGATCGCGTTTGTCGCCCACGGCGACGTGGATTCGCTCTACCGGACCAACATCGTCGGCACGCGCCATTTGCTCGCCGCGCTGGCCGAGCTGCCGGCTGCGCCATCGATCGTGGTACTGGCCAGCAGCGCCAACGTGTACGGCCAGGCCGCGGGGCAGACCGGCAAGCTTGATGAAAGCGTGCCGGCGGCACCGGCGAATGATTACGCGGTGAGCAAGCTGGCGATGGAATACATGGCGCGAACCTGGTCCGACCGCCTTCCCCTGGTGTTTACCCGACCCTTCAACTACACCGGCGTAGGTCAGGACGAACGTTTCCTGATTCCGAAAATCGTCGCCCATTTCCGTCGTGGTGAAGGGATCGTCGAGCTGGGCAACCTCGACGTCTGGCGGGAGTTCATGGACGTGCGGACGGTCGCCTGGACATACCGTCGTTTGCTGGAAACATGCGGCGAAGGCGACACCTTCAACATCTGTACGGGCAACAGCCATTCGTTGCGCGAGGTGGTCGCAATGATGGAGGACATCGCCGGTCATGCGATCGAGGTCCGGGTGAATCCGGCCTTCGTGCGCGCCAACGAGGTGCAATGTCTTGTTGGCGATCCAGCCCGGTTGCAGAGGCGCATTGGCCCATTTCCGCAGCGGGTTTTACGGGAGACTTTGCACTGGATGTATGGCGCCTGATGCCATGCCATGGCGTGTGATCGTCACGTCAGCGCCAAGCCAGCTGCTGCCCACAAAGTCCTCCATGTCCGTATTGAATACATGAAAGATCAATGCGTTGTCGCGCCACTCGAAGTTCTTGTCCACATGAGAGTCCTCACGAGACAGCGACAATGAAACGGAATAACTGCCCTTGCCAAGCCGCGCCGGAAAGCTGAAGCAGTAAGTGGCTTCCTCCCCCGCGGCCAGATCTTCCAGGGGCTGTTCGAGGCGGTGCGTGTTGATTCCATAGATCGCTTGGCCGAGGCGATCCTTGACCAGGAAACCGAGTACCAACCGCGGCAATGCCGAGTTCACTCTTACACGAACTTGCAGGCGAAGTGGTTCGCCAACCTCCACGGTATCGGCGGGACGATCGTGCTGGTTAAGCAGGCGCACATCGACAATGCTGGCCTCACCCGATCCGGATATGGTGGTAACCCGGCCGTCGGCGAGGGTTTTCTGCTGGATCCTGTGGTGGTTTTGTTCGGCCATCATGGCGTTGTAGTAATCCAGTACGTCGACGGGTAATCCCTGCATGCGGATGCGACCAGCGTCCATCAGGATGGCGCGGTCGCAGACAGTCTGGATGGCATAGCGATCGTGCGAAACGATCAGCAAGGTGGTGCCCTCGCGCCGGAACTCGCGGATGCGCTCGAAACTCTTGTGCTGAAAGTACGAGTCGCCCACCGAGAGTGCCTCATCGACAATCAGGATATCCGGTCGCTGGGCGGTCGCCACGCTGAAGGCCAGCCGCATTTGCATGCCGCTGGAATAAGTGCGCACCGGCTGGTCGATGTATTCGCCGATCTCGGCAAAGGCCTCGATGTGCGGCATCAGTTGGGCAATCTCTTCCAGCGACAGCCCCAGCAACTGGCCACCCATCACCGCGTTCTGCCGTCCTGTGAAATCGGGATGGAAACCCATGCCAAGCTCCAGCATGGCAGCCACGCGCCCGCCAATCGTGATCTCGCCGCAACTGGGGCGCACGGTGCCGGCGAGCATCTTCAGCAGAGTGCTCTTGCCGGCACCGTTGGCGCCGACGATACCCACCGCCTCGCCGGCGTGCAGATGGAAGTCGATGTCCTTCAACACCCAGTGCTCGATGTGGCGCGGCTTGCCGGCAGGCAAAATCCACTCGGCCAATCGCGACCACTGCCCCGGATATTGCTTGTAGGCCTTGCCCAGGCCACTGACGCGGACGTCGCCCATCAGAGTTCGTCCACCATTTCACCCGCCCGACGGCGGAACAGCGTGAGTGCCACCACGCACAGTCCCGCGGCCAGAACGGCAACGGGCCAGATCGTGGACCACGATGGAGCCAGTCCATATACGAAGATGCCCTGGTAGGCCTGCGCCAGCGGGGTCATCGGGTTGAGCTTCATCCATGGTCTGACCGGCGCTGGCAAGGTAGCGGTGGAATAGATGATCGGGGTGAACCAGAACCAGAATTGCAGCAGGATGTTGACAAACTGGCCGACGTCCCGAAAAAAGACATTGAGCACGCCGGCGATGATGCCCAGCCCGGTGGCAAATGCAATCTGCACCAGCAGGACCGGTATCGCGTACAGGATGACCCAGCCCGGAAGGCTGTGGGTGACTGCCAGAAAAGCCAGGAAGATCGAGAAGGTGATCGCGAAGTTCACCACGGCGTTGATCACCGTGATCGCGGGCAGGCAGATGCGCGGGAAGTTCAGCTTCTTGATCATGTTTCCGTTGTCCAGGAACACCGTCTGCCCACGTTGCAGGATCTCGCCGAACAGTCCCCAGGTCAGCAGACCGGCGCACAGGAAGATGCTGTACGCGTAGGGACTGTCGATGCCGGGCAGGCGCGTGCGCATCAGTTCGGAGAACACCACGGTATAGACCGTGATCATGGCCAGCGGCTGCAACACGGTCCATGCTGCGCCCAGCAGCGAGTTGCGATAGCGCGCCTGGAACTCGCGCTTGACGCTGCCCATGATGAAGCCGCGATAGCGCCACAGGGTGCGGGTGAGGGCGAGGCTCATGAGGCGGCCACGCGGTCAATCGGTTGCTGGCGGACGTGGGAGGGCCGGATCTGGATCATGGCTTGCGCGCAACGATAACCTGGCTCTTGGGCATGAATTGATCCAGTTGCTGTTTGAGCTGGGTGCCTTGCGGCAGCGCCAGAATGGCACGCCAGGACTCGGTCCAGTGATCCAGCGCCGGATGGCTGGGTTTGCCCAGATCCACCTCGCAGGCCCAGAACAGCGCCCACCAGATCGACCAGAAAAACCCGTATTGGGTGTGTTCCTCGATGATCAGCCCGGCATGCGTCACCATGTCGGCAAACTCGGAGCGCTCGATGATACGGACGTGGTTCGGCTTCTGGAAGTAACTCGACGGTGCCACATGCTTCTGCAGGTTCTCCTGCAGGGCGCCCGGTACGGTCAGCAGATAGAGCGCGCCCGGCTTGCCGATGCGTACGAGCTCGGACAGTAGTTGCCGAGGATCGTCCACGTGTTCGAGTACCTCGGTGCACAGCACTCGGTTGGCCACCGCGTTGGCCAGCGGCAGCGGATTGCCGTTGCTGACATGGCTGGCATGGCCGCCCGGGCAGCCTTCCGCCAGGCGCGACTCGATCGCGGCGATCACTTGCGGGTCGATGTCGACCGCAGTGACGTGGGCCCCGCGCCGCGCACAGAACATGCTGGCACCGCCGTCGCCGCAGCCCACGTCGACCACCGAATCACCGGGTCCGATCGGAATGCCGCGAAAAACCTCGTTGGTGCTGTTCTGGAACCAGCCGCTGAGCACCGCATCATGCAGGCCAACGCCGGCGGCGCCGGACAAGTCGACTACCTCCGCTGGCTGACCAGCAGGTGCAGGCGCTCCGGCCTGCTCCGGAGGTGGCGCCAGGCCTAGCAGCTTTTTGGTGAGATCGGACATGGTTACTCCGTCGATGGTGGCGTGTGGTGGACGTATCAAGCTTGTCAGCGGGTGGGTCAACCGTTGCAGGCAATACGGCTCATGCACCGGGATCGATGTTGCTGCTGTCTGGGTAGGCCCGCGAAACCACCAGGGCCTGGCGACTGGTCCGGCGCTGCCTGAAGCGATCCGCGATGCGTCTGCCGCGCAGGCGCAGTGGCTGTTCAAGGTAGCGGTAATTCAGATCGGCCAGCAAGGCAATCAGGCCGCATGCCAGCACGGTCATCAGCCATGCGGACGGATGCACGGGTGAGCCTTGCGCCGTGCCCAGCCGAAAGCAGATTTCACGCAGCAGGAAATACACGGGAACGTGAATCAGATAGATCGCATAGGAGCGGGCTCCGATCCATACCAGCAGATTCTTGCACCAGCCGGTTGGCAGCAGATAGTCGCGGTCGTACGAGGCCAGCCAGACCAGCGCGGCGGAGAGTACGGCAATGGCACTGATGCGGAAGCGCCAGTCGCCAAGATCGCCCGAGGCGAGCATCGCCATGGTCGCCAGCAGCACGAGCGGCAGCACGCTGCGCAGCCAGTGCAGGCGCAGCAGGAAACGCGGGCTCAATTTTTCATAGCCGGCGCGGGGCGCGGCGATTGCCAGCAATACGCCGAGCGCCAGTGCGTCGGTACGCACGGACATCAGCATGGGGGTGCGAAACAGGCACAACTGCAGCAGGACGATGCAGACCATGAGCAGGCCAATGCGTCGATGCAGCGCAAGCGCCAGCAATGGCAGCAGCAGATAGAACTGCTCTTCCAGCGACAGGCTCCAGTAGACGAAGCTGGTGCCGTATTCGTAGCGGAAGAATGCATCGGCAAAGCGGAAATTCGCGACGTTGAAGATGCCGGCCAGAGTCGCCATCAGATTGGCATGGACGCTGCCGAACGCCCCGCTGTGATTGAACGCGACCACAGCCAGCATGATCAGGCCAAGCCATAGCCACGCGGACGGCAGCAGGCGCCAGAAACGGCGGATCCAGAACGCACCGATCACGCCGACCTGTTCGTCCCGGTCGCCGCGGCTGGTGCTCATCTGGGGCAAAAAGCTGCGGGCAATGACGAACCCGGAAATGGCCAGGAAAAGATCCACGCCGAACCAGAAATCCGCGCGATGGAAGAGTTTGTCGATCCACGCCAGTCCCGGATGGAACAAATTTCCCTGCATGTGGTGGAAGACCACGCCGATGACCGCGACCGCGCGCAGGCATTCGATGTCCAGGTTGCGCCGCGCACCAAGCACTTGGCGCTCAGACGGAATCGACATGGCGCGCATCCGGAGTGTTCACCAGCGTGGCCGAAAGTCGCGCATTGACGAATTGTTGCAGTCGCGTTCGCACCACTTCCATCGAGCAGTAATGCTGCAGCGCCATCGTGGCCGCAGCACTCATCGCGGCGTAGACCTCCGGCTCGTGGCGCGCGACTTGGTAACTGCAACGGTAGGCACGGACCAGGGCTTGGTAGTGGACGCGCTGGCGTAGTGTGCGAAATACCTGGCGTTGGTCATGTGGCCAGGTTCCCGGTTCGGGGCTCGAATCGACGATGAAGGCATTTTCCGGCGTGAGATAGTCGAGCATGGCGGTATGGCGGGGGGCCACCGCAGGCTTGCCGGCGGACATGTATTCCATCAACGGCAGACACTGACCTTCACCGTGGGACGTGTTCACCGCATATGTGCTAGAACGCAACAAGGTGTTGTATTCCGCAGTCGGGAGGTAGGCATGGAGCAGCACCACGCGACACGCGAGCGATCCCATCTTGTAGATCGCCTCGAGCATGTTCGGGATCAGGTCACGCGGATCATGATGGGTCAACTTGATCAACAAGGTGGCATCCGCCTTGTCGCGCAGGGCGTCGCAGAAGCCGGTGATCATCTCCATCCAGTTCTTGCGCCCGTCGTGCGGGTTGTAGATGGACGTATAGATCACGCCGTCCAGGACAAGATCCTGCCCACCGGCACGCTCGGGCATCGGCAGGAGGTCTGGCAGGGCCGCCTCGATCAGGCTCATCCGATACGCGCCGAGATCGGTGTGGCGACTGTCCACCAGCAGACTGTTCGCGGGTAATCGCAACTGTCCCGCACTGCCGGCGCGCAGTGTCTGCATGCGATTCCACAGCGGTGCGGGCACCGAACACACGGGAAAATCCGGTCCGAGTGCGTCATGCACGCGCTCGACGGTGAAACTTGAGTGGGTCAGGGCGGATCCAAGTTTACCCAGTACCCGTGTCCAATCGTTGCGCGGTTTGCCGCCGAAGGCCTCATTCGGCGGCGTATCGTATTCCCACGCGAACACCGGGATGGTGGGGCAGGCCAGCCCGAACGGCACTTTGTTTGGCGGCAGGAAGCACAGGAAAACGCACGACTCGCCGTCCCGCTGGCAGTCCGCGTAGATGGCGTCGACCTCGTGTTCCGGATAGGTCACTTCGATGATCGCGCCCAGTTCCTGCAGCAGCGGCCGGAATTCCTCCACCACGAAACGGTAGCTGTACTCGGGGCGCCCGAGTTGGTGGCGCAGGTCACCGCCGGGCGTGCTGGTATGGATGATGATGATCACGATTCGATCGGCGTCGGCTTTTTCAATACGCTGGGCGCGGAGGTTCCGGACCGCTCCTGCGTGGGCAGCCAAGGACACAGGAACCCGCGCAGCTGCGACTTCACCGCGTCCTCGCCGCAATACGCCAGCATCGCCTCCCGCGCGCGACGTGACATCTGCCGGTAACGTCCCGGGTCATGCATGGCAATCTGGTGACTCTGGCGATAGGCCTGCATCAGCGAGTGCCAATCCAGCTGATGGCAACTGGTGCGGTGGGATTCGTTGTCACCGTGCGGCCATGGCTTGGGCAGGCCGGGATAGCTCGCCACCACAAACGCCAGATCATCCTGGATATAGTCCGCCATCGCTGTGTTGTCGGGGGCAATGGCTGGCACTCCGGCAGCGAGAAACTCCATTAACGGAAGACACAAGCCTTCGCACAATGACGCGTTCACGTAATAGTTGGTGGCATCCAGCAGGGCGGCATAGTCCTGGTCTGACAGGTAACCGTTGATGGCGATGACCCGGCACCGGAAGGGCGACAACTTGCTGAGCAGCATCAGGAGCTGGTGATGGTGGAAGGTCAGCTCGGTGCCGGCCAGCTTGAGGATGAGGGTGGCGTCCGCGGTATCCCGGAACGCCCAGCAGAACGCGGTGAGCAGATCTTCCCAGTTCTTGCGCCCGGCGGAGGGGGTCAGCACCGAGGTGTAGACCACGCCGCGCAGGCGCATGCGTATCTGTGCGGCGGCAGGCAAGTCCCAGCCACAAATGGCAGGCTCCGATTCATCCGGCGCGCACGGCACGGCCGCTGGCGCTGGCATGTCAGTGGCGTTGCCGTTCTGGCAGGCCAGGGATCCGGGCAACGCAGCGTCGTCACCTGGATCGAAAGGGGTTCCGTCTTCCTCTTCGAGGCAAAGCAGGCCATTCGGATTGAGCCCCATTTTGGCGCTATCGGCCACGCTGGCGTGAACTCTCAGCAGGGTATCCTCCGGACTCGGCAACGACCGTTCGCTGACCTGCGCGATCGCCAGTGGCGAGGGAATCGCCACGATCGGATAGTCACGCCCCATGCTGCGCTTGACCGCGTCCACCGTGTGGTTGGACAACGTGATGGCTCGGCCCGTTCGGGCCAGCACCTGTCGCCAGTCGTGCCTGGGGTCACCCTGCCAGCAGTTTTCCTCGATCCGCCCCGGAATGTCGGGATACTCCCACGCAAAAACCGGAATCGTGGGGCATTCAAGATCCAGCGGAGTCTTGTGCGGCGGGGCAAACGACAGCAGTACGCAAGCTTCGCCGTTATCGAGGCATTGTGCGTGGATCGGATCCGCCTGTTCGGGATACTGCAGATGGATCACTTCACCCAACTGTGAAAGCACACCGCTGAAGGCGCGCAGCAGGAAAAAGTAGCTGTAGTCGGGAGTGCCAAGCCGTTCCTGGATGGTGAGCTGATCGACTTTAGCGTGGAGAAGGAATTTCATCTGGTTCCGGTCAACGGCGGTGGCCCATGCCAGTCACGAATGCCATTCCCTGCATGTTGCCGCACTATCGGCCCAGGTGGAACATCCGACGGCCGCGGGTCGACCGGGGGTCAGGAAAAATGAACAGGCGTAACTTCCGCGTTTCGGTGGTACGGGGCAAACGAGTAAGATAACAGTCTTTTATGACTTGCCCTGACCAAGTCCGGATGATCCGCGAATGAAAAAGTCGAACTCCAGCGTTCCCCACGGCCTCGGCACCCGCGCCATCCACGCCGGCCAGCATCCTGATCCCAGCACCGGCGCGATCATGACGCCGATCTACGCGACCTCGACCTACGTGCAGAAGAGTCCAGGCGTGCACCAGGGTTACGAGTATTCGCGCACGCAGAACCCGACCCGGATGGCTTACGAGCGCTGCGTGGCGGATCTGGAGGGCGGCGTCGCCGGCTTCGCCTTCGCGTCGGGACTGGCCGCCGCGGCGACCGTGCTGGACCTGCTCGATTCGGGCAGCCACGTGATCGCGATGGACGACCTGTACGGCGGCACCTACCGCCTGTTCGAGAAGGTACGCCGGCGCTCGGCGGGGCTGGACTTCAGCTTCGTCGACCTGAACGACACCGCCGCGATGAAGGCGGCGCTGAAGCCGAACACCAGGATGATCTGGGCGGAAACGCCGACCAACCCGATGCTGAAGCTGGTCGACCTGGGCAAGGTTGCCGCGTTCGCCAAGAAGCACGGTCTGATCCTGGTGGTCGACAACACGTTCTGCTCGCCGATGGTGCAGCGACCGCTGGAATACGGCGCCGACCTGGTGCTGCATTCGGCCACCAAGTACCTCAACGGCCATTCAGACATGGTCGGCGGCATCGTGGTCGCCAGCAACAAGGAACTGGCCACGCAGATGGGCTTCCTGCAGAACTCGGTCGGTGCGGTGGCCGGCCCGTTCGATGCGTTCCTCGCCATGCGTGGCCTGAAGACCCTGCACCTGCGCATGAAGGCGCATTGCGAAAGCGCGCTGGAGCTGGCCAAGTGGCTGGAAAAGCATCCCGCCGTGGAGCGGGTGATCTATCCGGGCCTGAAAAGCCATCCGCAGCACGCGCTGGCGAAGCGCCAGATGCACGGTTTCGGCGGCATCATCACGATCGAGGTGAAGGGTGGCCTGAAGAAGGCCCGGCGCATGCTGGAGCGCTGCGAACTGTTCGCGCTGGCCGAGTCGCTGGGCGGCGTCGAAAGCCTGATCGAGCATCCGGCGATCATGACCCACGCCTCGGTGCCGGCAGCCAATCGCAAGCGGCTGGGCATCAGCGACGGGCTGATCCGGCTGTCGGTCGGGGTGGAGGACGTAACCGATCTGATGGCTGAGCTGAAGAACTCGCTGGCCTGAGCATCCAGGCAAGCGTGATCGACAGGATGGCTAGACACGCCACTTGAACGCGAGACGTCATTGGCGCTGACAGCGTGAGGAGAACAAGTTGCAGAGCCAACAACGCTGCATCACGGAGTTAATTGAATGATATCTGCCTTGGTTAGAAACAGGGAGCTTCTGTGGGCCTTGTCAAAACGCGAAATTGCTGCGCGCTTCAAGGGATCCTACGGCGGCTTGTCCTGGTACGTCATTCAAAACCTGCTCCTTTTGGCGCTCTATTCGTTTGTGTTCGGGAGCTTGTTCAAGAGCCGATGGGCGCAGGGGGAACACGTGCAGGGCAACTACACTATTGCGCTATTTACCGGGCTTATATTGTTTAATATTTTTGCCGAATGCATCAATCGTGCACCTACCTTGATACTGAGTAATGCGAATTACGTCAAAAAGGTGGTATTTCCCCTTGAAATATTGCCGGTGATCCAACTCGTCACGGCCGTGTTCAATGCCATCATTGCCATATTTGTACTCGTGGCAATGGCCATTTTCCTCAATGCGCCGATGCATTGGCAGGGGCTTTGGATCCCGGTCATCATACTTCCCTTGTTGATCATGATATTGGGCTTGAGCTGGTTTCTTGCGGCCTTGGGGACTTATGTCAGGGACGTCAATCAGGTGGTCGCCTTGGTCATCAGCGCCACGATGTTCCTGTCGCCGCTCTTCTACCAGATATCGACCTTGCCGGAAAAGGCGAGGCCCTATATCAGGTTGAACCCGTTGACCATACCAATGGAGGAGGCGCGCGGGGCGTTGATGTTTGGAGAGCTTCCGGACTTCGAGGTGCTGGCCGTCTATCTCGGCATATCCCTGGTAATGGCCGCGTTGGGGTTTGTCTTCTTTCAAAAGGCGCGCAAGGGATTCCCTGATGTCCTCTGACGTCTCCATTCGTGCCCACGGTCTGTCCAAGTGCTACCAGATGTACGACGCGCCGGTGCATCGGCTGTGGCAGTCCTTTCTGCGCGGCCGAAAAAGGCTGTATCGTGAATTCTGGGCGCTCAAAGACATCAGCTTTGAGGTCAAGAAGGGGCAGACATTCGGCGTCATTGGCAAGAACGGATCCGGGAAGTCCACGCTCCTGCAGATTGTCTGCGGCACCTTGGCCGCCACGTCAGGTACGGTCGCTTGCACCGGCAAGGTAGCTGCACTTCTGGAACTGGGAGCCGGTTTCAATCCGGAGTTCACCGGCCGACAGAACGCCGTTCTCAGTGGTGGCATCTACGGGCTCTCTACGGCCGACATCACGGCAAGACTGCCAAAAATCATTGAATTCGCCGAGATAGGCGATTTCATAGATCGGCCAGTGAAGACGTATTCAAGTGGCATGTTCGTTCGCCTCGCGTTTGCGGTCATTGCGCATGTCGATGCGGAAATCATGGTGATTGACGAGGCGCTCGCCGTTGGCGATGCACAATTCACGCAAAAGTGCATGAGGTTTCTGCGCGACTTCAAGGAGACGGGTACCCTGATCTTCGTAAGTCACGACACAGGGGCCGTGCGGAGTCTGTGCGACAGAGCGATGTGGATCGACAAGGGCGAAATGCGCGCCATAGGTGACGCCAAGTCTGTTACGGAAAAGTACCTGGCGTCCCTGTTCAATCAGGCGCAAAAGGATGAGCGGCTCGATCATCACGCCGTGCAGAAGGTGCTTGGCGCCCGTGAATGGAGGGATCAGCGTCGCGACCTGGTGATGCGTTCGTCAATCAGAAATGATCTTGAGGTTTTCAAGTTCAATCCGAATGTCAAATCGTTTGGCCAGGGAGGGGTCACCTTGGCGGACGTGGCCTTGCTCGGGGAAGACGATAATCCCCTGTCTTGGGTCGTCGGCGGCGAAATGGTTTCATTGCTGGTTCACGCACGATGTCTGGAGGCGATACGCCAACCCATCATCGGATTTTTCCTGAAGGACAAGCTGGGGCAGACCCTCTTTGGCGACAACACGTACCTGACCTATATAGATTCGCCGCCGACTGCCATCAAGGGAAACGTGTTGCGGGCGCAGTTCACGTTTCCGATGCCCATCATGCCGGTGGGAGACTACAGTTTCGACGTCGCCATTGCGGATGGCACGCAGATGGACCATCAGCAGTTGCTGTGGGCGCATGACGTCCTTGTGATTCGCTCAGTGTCCAGCAGCGTTTCCACCGGTCTGGTCGGCGTTCCGATGCTGGATGTGAAGATCGAGGTCGACGGCAATGACGGATGATTCCCGTATATCGCCTTACGACTACAGTTTCGATCCGGACGGGCTGAGTACGGCGGCGCGCTTGTCGCGTCTCGTGGGATCCGATCGCCGGGTGCTGGAACTGGGCTGTGGTTATGGGGTCATCACCCGCCAGCTTGCCGTCGAGCAGGGATGCGCGGTCACCGGAGTGGAATACGATGCGGCCAGCGCTGAACACGCCCGGGCCTGGCTTGACCAACTGGTCGTCGGAGACCTTGAGGATGCCTCGTGGGCCACGGATATCCCGCCCCCGTTCGATGTGGTTCTCGCCGCTGATGTCATCGAGCATTTGCGCGATCCCCTGAGGTTGTTGCGCGAGCTGCGCGGCATGCTCGGAGAAGACGGATATCTCGTCCTGTCCGTGCCGAACGTTGGGCATGCCGGGGTCATCGCGGAATTGTTGTGCGGTCGATTTGACTATAAGGCCACGGGCATTCTGGACGAGACACATCTGCGATTCTTTACATGGAACTCCCTGGAATCGATGCTCAATTCGGCCGGTTGGGAGGTTACCCATCGCGAAACAGTCGACGCGGGGGGCTCGCATGAACAGTTCCATGAATGCTGGATCAAGCTGCCTGCCAATGTAAGGGCGTTGCTTGACAGCCATCCCACGGCAAACGTTTTTCAGTATGTGTTGACAGCTCGGCCAGCGGCGAATCCGCGTATATTGCCGCTGGGCGACGAAGCAAGGTTGCATTCATGGCTCAATAAGCCCGCGCAGTAGCCATAGACTTGACTGCGTTCATACCTCATGCCGTGAAGAAACATATGCGCTTACCCGAAGTTAGTGTTGTCATCCCTTCGTACAACCACGAGAAGTTCATCACGGAGGCTGTGACCAGCGTTCTGGGGCAGACCTTTGGTGACATCGAAGTGATCGCCATTGACGATGGATCCGTGGATGGCTCGTTCGCTCTGCTGGAGAGCTTGGCGCGTGGCGACGAACGATTGAAAGTTCTTCGGCAGGACAACGCAGGGTCGCATGCCACGATCAATCGTGGCGTGCAGCTTTCAAATGCCCCGTGGATTGCGATCCTGAATTCGGACGATGCATGGGCCGTTGATCGACTGGAAGTGATGCTCGCGGATGCAAAAAGAGCTGGCGGGGACTTTCTTTTCAGTGACACGATTCTTGTCGACGGGGAGGGAGCAGAGATCGTCGATGAGGCTTTCTGGTGGAATGCGAGTCTTGCGCGGATTCGTCAACGGGTTGTCGAACACGGTGTGGACGACGGATTGCTTTACGGCAACCTCACCGTGTCAACGTCAAATTTCCTCCTGCGCAAGGAGGTGTTCTCCAAGGTCGGTCCGTTCAGAAATTATCGTTACAACCTGGACTGGGATTTTGTGCTGCGCTGCGTATTCGCCAAAGACGTGAACGTCCAGTTCGTCCAGCAGAAGTTGCTGCAATACCGACTGCACGGAAAGAACACCATTCTCGGTGGAATGCCGGTGGCGGCCATCGAGGCGCAATCGATAATACGCCGGATTTGCCACGCGCATTTCGGCGTGCCGCAGAGCCTGGTTTTGAGCCAGCGTAGGAATGACCGCTTGCTGCGCAGGTATCTGAGCGGGCGCGCGAAGCGCCTGGAAGTCTCGTACGCGGAACTGACGGCCGATCGGGATCGACTCACAAGTCTGCTGGAGGAGCGCCAGGGACTCATTGAAGTCGAGCGCAAGGCGGCGACGCATCGTGTTGAAGGCCTGACCGCCGACATCCTGGCAATCGAATCGAGCAGGAACGAATTCGAGGCACTTCTGACCTCCAGGCAGGCGGCCATCGAGAGAGAGCGTCTGGAGCAAGAACTGCATCGCGCGCAATCTTATCGGCGTCACGTATGCACGGTGCTGGAGAAGGATATGGCGGCGTGCCGGGCGGCCAGAATCGAGGGACTTGCCGCGCTCTATCAGGCGGAAGCGGACAGGTGGAAGCGTCATCGGTTGCGCGGATGGAGAGACCGTGCAATGGAGATCTTGCGCCCTGTCGAAAGTCCCCTGTTCCCCGATCCGCTTCGACTGAAGGAGGTCGTTCGGGGCTGCGGACAACTTCGCAGCGTTGTGTGCGAGTCGGAGCTGGCGACCAATCGAACTCCCCGCGTCGCCGCCCACGTTCACTTGTATTACAAGGAGCTTGCTCCTGAGCTTGTTGGCTACCTTCAGCACGTTTCTGGACTGCAGAAGGTCGTGATCACCGGGCCATGGGATCTCGCTGCCCTCGAGGCAAGCCTTGAACCTCTCAAGGAAGTCTGTCCGGACGTACGTGTCGAGCAGGTGCCGAATCGGGGAAAGGATGTAGGCGGGCTCATTCGTGCGATCGAACGACACGAGTTGCTCGATTCCGACTATTTGTTGAAGATCCATTCCAAGAAGAGCCACAATCCGGCGACATACTTCGCTGCGATTTCCGAGCTTTTTGGACTTCACATAGAGAACGGCGATCAGTGGAGAGGGGCGCTGATTGAACCGTTGGCCGGGAGTCGAGAGCGGGTCTCCAACATCCTTCACTGGCTGAATAGCGATCCGACTCTGGGCATGGTGGGCCCCGCTCCGTTCGTTACCAGCGCTCCGGATGCAAACGTCGCGCTGTATCAGGAAATATGTATGAAGTTTGGCGTTCCTCTTGGAATGCCTTTCGTGGCAGGTACGATGTTCTGGGTGCGGAGTTCATTGCTTGCGCCCCTGCTTGACGGGTTCGTAGGCCTGGATGACTTTGAAATCAACAGCCATTCGGTGGAGGGCGGACTGGAACACGTCATGGAGAGACTTTTCGGTGCTCTGGTGCTCGCAAAGGGTTTTGACCTGCTCAAGGTGGAGTCATGAGTGCTCTAGCCAATGAAAGCGTCCCTGTTTTCATCATCTCGTTCAATCGGGTCAGTTACATCCGGGAGGTTATCCATGCGCTGGAAGGCTTTGGATTCCAGAACCTCACGATTGTCGACAACGCTTCAACGTACGAGCCATTGCTCGACTACCTCGACAAAAGCCCGCACAGGGTGGTTCGGCTTTCGCAGAATTTTGGCCACCTCGCACTTTGGCGTAGCGAACGGTTCTCCAAAATCATCGACCATGAGAAGTTCATCCTGAACGACAGCGATGTGGCGCCAGCAGCCAATTGCCCTGCCGACATCACCGGAATGCTTGATGAAGTACTCGAGCGCTACCCACGCCACACGAAGGCTGGTCTCTCGCTCCGCATAGATGATCTGCCGGACTTCTATGCATTCAAGGATCAAGTGCTGGCTTGGGAGAAGCCGTTTTGGGAAACGAAGCTTCCTGACGGACATTATGAAGCGGCCATCGACACGACCTTTGCACTGTATCGGCCAGGGATACATTGTGATGAGGACCGTTGGTGGAGGTCCATTCGCACTGCACCGCCGTATTCCGCCGTCCATCTGCCCTGGTATCAGAATACGGCGAACATCACTCCCGAAGACGCATACTATCAACGTGCCGTAGCCGGCATTTCCAGCCAGTGGAGCATTACGGATCCTGTTCTGCTGAAGAACCAGAACACCGAGTTGCAGCACCAGATTGCTGCCTTGAAGCGCGAAATTGCCGCGCTCAGAGGAAGAGTCGAACCCGGTGCTTCAAGTTGGAAGAGGGCCGCCAAAACAGGTCTGGACACCGTGGGCCTGTTGACACTTACACAGCAGATACGTGAAAAATTGAGACGAATGAAATGATTGATTGCATCTTTACTTCCATCAACAACGGCTACCTTCCCAAGGCGCGCATTCTCGCCGCATCGGTACGCAAGCATCACCCAGAAGCAAAAATGGTGCTGATGCTGAGTGACGAGCGTGCACCTGGGCTCGACTATGGCGACTTCGATCTGGTTCTTGGCCCTGCCGACGTGGTCAAAGGGGTGGCCAACCTGGACGCCTGGATTTTCGAGCACACCGTTGTAGAGCTTTGCACGGCGGTCAAGCCGTTCGCTTTCAAGCACCTGTTCGACACCTACGGCTACCGCAGCATCGTCTATCAGGACCCGGACACGGTGCTCTATTCCCGCCTCACCGAGTTGGAGCAGGAACTGGAGCGGCATCCGATCGTTCTGACGCCCCATGTCACGACGCCGGCAGTGGATACGGATGACCTGCTCGACGGGGAGATGCTCGGTTGTCTGCGCCACGGCGTATTCAACCTGGGTTTTGCCGCGTTGACGCAGGAAGGTGAGGGGCCGCTGTTTTTGCAATGGTGGCTTGATCGTTGTCGTGAATACTGCTTTGACGACAACCAGCGTGGCTTGTTTACCGATCAGAAGTGGATCGACCTGGCGCCGTGCTTTTTCCAGACTCTGAAGATCTTCCGTCTGCCGTCCTACAACGTCGCGACGTGGAACCTTTACTACCGCCAAGTCAGCAAGTCTCCGTTGGGAGAAATCGTCGTCAATCACGACTTTCCGCTGCGTTTCTATCACTTCTCGGGGTTCGATCTTGGCACCCACGAACACATGCTGACAAAGCATGATGCGGGCAACGCGTGTCTTCGCGAGATGACGGACTGGTATTCCTCCGAGCTCAAGCGCCTGGCCAATCCTGGGGACGTTCTGGGGAAATACGACCATTTTCCGAATGGACGGGCAATTCCCGCCGATTGGCGTCGCTACTACCGGAGTCATCCCGCACTCAAGGCGATGATCCCGCATCCGTTCGAGCAATTCGGCGAAGTGATTGCGCATTTTGACAGCTCGCCGAGACAGATCCCGGTGGATCCCGGTATGTCGACGTTGGAGAGATTCGTCCGTCGCCGGCCGGGGTTTGCTGCGATGGTGAAGAAGATTATTCCGGCATCGTTGTTGCGCCATGTAAGCGGACGATGACTCCCATCAGACCGACTGGCAGTTACATCGCGGTACGAAAGGTGCCGCGGTCGCCCGAGATTCACCCGGACCGCTCCGTGTAGCGTCATCGGTCGCTTCGGGGCTGGACTCTATCTGTGTATGGTCCCCCTACCCGCCGTTGCGAAAGCCGCGGCGGGATTTGGCACGCCAGGCCTTTCCACGGCCGTCTTCGGGATTTGCGGTTGTCGTTGCGCGGGACGCGCTGAAGGCGCTGCGCTCAGCAGGCCGGTACCCTGCTCATGGGCGTGCCGTGAGACGGGTCTGTCCGATCTCGTGGAAGTGAGGCGGGTCGACGAAGCGGGCCCCGGGGAAAGCTGATGGGCGGCCGTTGGAAAGCGCTTCCTCATAGCGCGCTTCATCAGTTCATGGGGCGGATTGGAGCATCTGAGTGTCCTTCCCATGGGAAGGTGTGTTCTGGAGCAGGTTGCAAATTTGTGACAGATGGACTAACTAATAAAAGGGTCGCAGGTTCAAATTGAGAGTAGCTGAATGATGTCAAACAGGCTCCATAAGTTCGCTACAAGGAACTGTCAGGTTCTGTTTTTTGTCGGAACGTACTTTGCGTATCTTGCCTATGTGCTGATTATATTTCCGGGCGATTCTGGCCAAAATGAAGGCGCGGGGATACTTCTCGCAAAGATCCTTGGCCCGGCCATGGAGCTGGGGTTTTATCTGTTTCTGTGTCGTCTGCTGTTCAAAGTATGGGAGCGATACGGAAACGTCACCTGTAAAATACTCTACTTGCTGATACCGCTGCTCGTGGCCGCGATATATTCGGTGCAGGTGTATTCGCTCCATGTATCCGATAATTTCATCAGCATACTGGCGATCGAGAACAGTGCGGAAAGTCGCCTCATCGACAAGGCGTCGCTCTATCCGTTGCTGGCTGCCGCAGCGACGTGGTGGCTGTTGTATGCAGTTTGCTGCGAGACGAAGCCGGTTTCCCCCGTTGTGAGTAACGGAGCTGGCGGCAAGCAGTCGTCCATCAAGGCGCTTGCCGCGGTCACCGCAATCCTGCTCATGGGGCAGATATATCTGTTTTCGACGCAGCAGAGCTACGGCTTGATAGGTGCGAGCTACAGACAGGTGCCGATTTCTTCGCTCTCCTACAACTATGTCGAATATCTGAAGTCAAAAAGCTCCTATCCCAGTCGACGATCCGAAGACATTGTCCGCAGTACGGACAAATTTCCGCTCGAAAAGAAAAATATCTATTCGAGTGTCTTGCCCTTTTCCAAAACGGATGCAGCGCCCAAGGTAAAAAATGTAATCGTGATATTCACCGAAGGCATGTCTGCTGCATTGCTTGGATCTTACGGCAGTAGTCACCCGGGAATCACCCCGAACATCGATGCCCTGGCTAAAAGATCCATGCGTATCGTGAATTACTACAACCACACTGCGGCAACCTATCGTGGCTTGCAGGGTCAGATGATTTCGGGATATCCCCGGTCGGGTGGAAGCGGAAGCAGTTCCGCGTGGGAGAGCGGCAATCGCAGCGACGTGCTGTCGAAAATACACTATAAATCTGTCCCGATGATCTTGCGCGACATGAATTACAGGACCTATTTCATGTCGCCTCATCACGATTCGGTTGCGCTGAATACCCTCCTGCGTTCCCTGGCGTTCGACAAGGTCTATTCCTATGAATCCATCACGCAGGAGCTACACCCGAATTCTGCTCACATGACCGCTGGTTCGCTGAGTGACGAGGGACTTTTCAACGCACTGAAGAATCTTCTTTCCACCCCTGCATTCCAGGCTTCGAAGAAGTCATTTTTTGTGGGAACCTACAATATCGGAACGCATGCGTTTCTTGACGTTGACGCTGCCGACAAAAGGTATGGTGACGGAAGCAATCCAGTACTCAACAGGATGCATAATTACGATTATCAGCTCGGCAAGTTCCTTCGCTACTTCTTTGCGAGCGATTATGCAAACAATACGATTCTGGTATTCACCGCGGACCATTCCACCTATCCTGACCAATACTTTCGCAAGGTGGTCAGTCCATACTATCGGCCCTATTTTGTTGGTGAGATCCCCCTCCTCGTATACGACCCTGGTCTTGAACTGCCCGCCGTTTACGATGCTCATGGGCGGACGTCTGTGGATTTTGCGCCGACATTGCTGCAGCTCTTGGGTATCAAGAAGGACTACAACAGCTTCCTTGGCACATCGCTGTTCGAGCCGAATGGCTTGCCGTTTGGTGTTTCGGCCTTGGGCGACCAGTTCTTTGCGACAGATCCGGAAGCGGTGTACTACGAGAATCAGATACCACCAAAGTATCAGAAAGAATTTAATGATCAGGTGGATTTGGTGAAGAAATACTATTCTCTGGAAAGTGAGAATCAGATATTCCACCCCGTGCCGTAATGCGCCCCAGGCGGTAATCTCTCCCATTTTCGTGTAGGCGAGTGCAGACGCCGAGCGCACCGATGTGCGCGCGGCGAGGCCTTCTCAAGTCGATGACTACACCAGACAGCTAAACTGTTATGCGCATGAGCGCGCGCAACTTATGTCAGTTCTTGCGCGATTTCGGGCAACAGTTTGAAGAGGTCACCCACCAGACCGAAGTCGGCGATTTCGAAGATCGGCGCCTCGGCATCCTTGTTGATCGCCACGATGGTGCCGGCGTCCTTGATGCCGGTGAGGTGCTGGATGGCGCCGGAGATGCCGATCGCCATGTACAGCTCCGGCGCGATGATCTTGCCGGTCTGGCCGACCTGCAGGTCGCTGGGCACGTAGCCGGCGTCGACGGCGGCGCGCGAGGCGCCCACGGCGGCGCCGATCCGGTCGGCGAACTTGAAGATGATGTCGAAGTTTTCCTTCGAACCCACGCCGCGGCCGCCAGAGACGACCTTGCTCGCGCTCTGCAGATCGGGGCGGTCGCTGCTGCCCTGCTTCAGTTCGATGAAGCGCGTATGGGTGGGCAGAGCGACGTCGAGGGCCAGTGCCTCGACCGGCGCGCTGCTGGTGCCGGTGGCGGCGGCCGGCCACGAGGCCGAGCGGATGGTCGCCACGACGGTGTGGGCGGTGTCGGCCTCGACCGTGATGATGGCGTTGCCAGCGTAGATCGGGCGCTTGAAGGTGTGTGCGGCCTCGACGCTCATCACGTCGCTGACCTGGGCTACGCCCAGCAGGGCGGCGACGCGCGGGGCGACGTCCTTGCCGAACGTGGTGGACGGCACGAACACGTGGCTGTAACCGGCCGCGGCCTTGGCGACCTGCGGCGCCAGCACGGCGGCCAGCGGATGCGCGTTCTCGGGCCTGGCGACGGTGAGCACGCGGCTCACGCCGTCGATCTGCGCGGCCTCGGCAGCGATCGCATCGGGCGCGTCCGACAGCACCAGCACGTCGATCGCCTCGCCCTTGATGGCGATCGCGGCGCTCACGGCGCGTGCGGTGGCGGAGTTGAGTTTGCCGCCGAGATGTTCGGCGATGACCAGGATCTTGCTCATGGGGTTTCCTCAAACTTGGAGCGTGGGGAGCTTTATTCGAAAGTCCGGCCATGGATGGCCGGGGCCTGATCAGGGACGATCACAAAAGCCCTTTCTGCTTCAGCGCGGCGACCAGTTCGGCCGCGTCCTTCACCATCACGCCCTTGCTGCGCTTGGCCGGCGCGGCATGGTGGGTGGTCTTGAGGTGGTCGTGCGCCTCGACGCCGAGCGAGCCGAACTCGATCGTGTCGATCGGCTTGCTCTTGGCCTTCATGATGTCGGGCAGCTTGATGAAGCGCGGCTCGTTGAGGCGCAGGTCGGTGGTGATCACCGCGGGAAGCTCGGCCTCGATCACTTCCAGGCCAGCGTCCACTTCGCGCGTCACCGTGGCCTTGCCGTCGGCGATCTCGACCTGGCTGGCGAAGGTGGCCTGGGGGCGGTCCCACAGCGCGGCCAGCATCTGGCCGGTCTGGTTGGCGTCGTCGTCGATCGCCTGCTTGCCCAGGATCACCAGGCCCGGCTGTTCCTTCTCGACCAGCTTCAGAAACACGCGGGCGGCTGTCAGCGGCTGCACGGCATCGGCGGTGGTCACGTGGATGGCGCGATTCGCACCCATCGCCAGGCCGTTGCGCAGATGCACGGTGAGATCGGCCGGACCGATGCCGACCACGATCACCTCGTCGGCGACGCCCTTCTCGCGCAGGCGCAGCGCCTCTTCCAGCGCGATGTCGTCGAACGGGTTGGCCGAGAGCTTCACGCCGTCGGTGACCACGCCACTGCCGTCGGGTTTGACCTGGATGCGCACGTTGTAATCAACGACGCGCTTGTAGCCGACCAGAATTTTCATCTGCGATTCCTTGACCTCATGGACCACCCCTGCGGGGGCGCGGGAGCCGCCATTCTAACCGGCTTCAAACATTCGTACGAAAGTGGCGCTCTGCGACATTTTGTACAGCGTTCATCCGCTGCGTGTCGCGTACGGGTAGGGCCCGGAGGTAGTGTCCTTGAGGCCCAGCAGCGTGGTTGCGCTCGTCGTGACGAACCCGCTGCTCCGGGCCGCTAGGCAAAGCACCCGCTCGACAGCATGGGCCAGCGTGCCGTCGAGCTGGCCCGACTCGGCCTCGAAGCCTGCCACCACGAGATGCGCGTCCAGCAGGGGGCGCAGTGCCGCCGGACGCAGCCACAACATGCTGCCTGCGATAAAGCTGTCGCTCTCCGCCGGCGGCGGGATACCCAGGCAGCGGGTGAGATACTCGATGTTGTCCTGGTTGCCACCCCAGTAGTCCTTCTGCACCTGCAGATGCCCCTCGGCATGCACCAGCCCCAGCCCCGCGTCGTCGCGGAAGGCGGCGGCGATGCGACTGGCCCGTTCCGGCGCAAGCAGCTTGTCGAGCAGTTCGCGGCGCCAGGCCTCGCCGTCCTGGCGATGGGTGGAGCGCTTGCCGTGCAGCTTGAGCACCGTGGTCACGCCTTCGTCGAGCAGGCGGTTGGCCACGTGCAGGAACGGCAGGATGTCGCGCCCGCGGTTCTCGAACACCTCGATCTCGGCGTCCAGGCCAAGTTGCCCGGCGCGCTCGCGCACCGCCTGTTCGCGCTCGTGCGCGGTGGTGATCACGATGCGCCAGTCGATATTGCTGGCGCGCAGCGCGGCGACCAGCTCGTCCAGCAGTTCGGGGTACCAGATGTGGATCACCGCGCAGGGTCGCGCGTCCGGGGGCGCTTCGGCCCGCAGTGCGTTGCGGGTGGCTTCGAGCCAGGCGTGGCCGAGCCGCCTGTCCGGTTCCAGCACCGCGCCTTCGGCCCATTCGTTCCAGGCGTTGACGAAGACCAGCGGTTGCGCCGGAAAGCGCCGTCGCGCGGTGGCCACCGCATGACGCAACCAGTCGCGGTAGCCGCGTGGCGAGGCATGCGCGAACACCCGGCCGCGCCCGCTGCGCCGCGGCTCGTTGTCCCAGCCGGGGTTGACCGCGGGATAGCGCGGATAGGGCGGATCGGCTTGCGCCATCGACTGCCGGGCCAGTTCGCGCCAGTCATGCACGTCGCCGTGATAGTCCGGATTGAGCAGGCGCTGCCTGGCCGTGATCGGGTCGAGCGTGGTGTTGTTCGGCGGGAATTCGACCGCGGCATCGAAGCCGATCGTGCGCGGATCGACGCGATCGAAGCTCTGCACATAGGCCAGCTGGATCTCGCCGATGCCGTTGCCCCGGCACCATTCGCGCCAGCGCGCAGCAGTCGCCTTCGCGTCCGGCAGCAGGCCGGGTCGATAGACCAGCAACAGCGGTTTGCCGTCGACGCGCAGGTAGCGCGGGTCGGTGAGGTAACGCGCGACGTGCGCGATGAAGGCATGGTCATCGGCATGGTCGTGGCGCTGGCCGATCAGGATGTCGTCGGCACGACCGTCCCAGCGGCGTGACCAGTTCTCGTTGGCCCAGCACAGGCACAGCGGCAGATCGAGCGTGGGATCGGCCAGCCATTGCTGCAGCGGCTGTTCCAGCAGGGTCTTGCCGGCGAACCAGTAGAAATAGCTGCAGAACGCGCCAAGGCCGTACTCGCGGGCCAGCGTCATCTGCTGGCGCATGACGTCGGGCTGGCGCAGGTCATAGAAGCCCAGCTCGCCGGGCAGGCGAGGCTGCGCGTGCCCCTCGAATTGCGGCAGGGCGCGGGTCACGTTGTGCCACTCGGTGAAGCCGGCGCCCCACCATGCGTCGTTCTCCGGAATCGGGTGGAACTGCGGCAGGTAGAACGCGACCACGGTGGCGGGCAGCGATGCCGGCAGGTTGCCGGCGCGATGCGGCGCAAAGCCGATGGCACGCGCGTCCGCGCTGGTGCGCAGCCGGTGTTCGACCTGCGAGCCGCTGCCCGCTTGCCCGCGCGGACCGGGCGGCAGCAGGTCGGCGTGGCGGTCCAGAAATCGCTGGCGCAGCCGGTCACGCGTGGTCGCCGGCATCGGCGTCAGGCGGAAGCCGGTACGCAGTGCGGTGAACAGAAGTCGCTTGGCGAAATGAGAGGAGGGCATGACGGAGGATCAGGGGCAATGCCGAAGCATCGGCGCTGGGAGACCGGTGGTCAATCCAGCACCCGGCGCAGGGTGGCGTCGGCGGCCTCGGGCGAGAAGTGCTGGCGCACGTTGTCCTGGCCGCCCGCTGACAGTTGCCGCCAGAGCGCCTCGTCGCGTTGCAGTCGCAGGACCGCGTCGACGAAACCGGCGGCGTCGCTGGCCACCAGCACGTCGCGACCATCGACAAGTTGCATGCCTTCGACCGCCACCGGCGTGGCGATCACCGGCACGCCATGGCTCATCGCCATGTTGATCTTCCCCTTCACGCCGGCACCGAAGCGCAGCGGTGCGAGGGACGCCAGGCAGGCATCCAGCCACGGCGTCAGCTCGGCGACGCGCCCGTGCAGTTCCATGCCGGGCACGGCCAGTTCGCGCCGCGCGGTGTCGGGCATGTCGCCGAGCACGTGCACGGTAATCTCCGGTGAGAACTCGCGCAGTTTCGGCAGGATTTCCGTGGCGATCCAGCGCAGCGCGTCGCTGTTCGGTGGGTGGCCGTAGCCGCCGATGAAGACCAGGTCGCGCCGCTGGTGGTGAGCACGCCGGCAAGCCTGCACGGTATGGATGTTCGACAGCAGCTCCACCCGCGCCCGGGGCAGCAGCTGCGCCAGCAAGTCCTGTTCGTGCGGACTGACCACCAGGCTGACGTCGGACTGTTCGATCAGGGCCAGTTCGCTGCGGCGTGCCGCTTCCGCCTGGCGGGCCATCGCTGCGCTGCCACCCACTTCGGCAGCGCGGCCCTCGCGCAGGAAGTGCAGGTCCACGGTGTCGAAGATCAGCCGGGCCTGCGGCGCGTGGCGACGGACGGCGGCGGCGTACTGGCCTGCCACCGTGTGGCGGCACAGGATCACCGCATGCAGCTCGTGGCCGTGCCGGCGCAGCCAATGCGGCAGGTCGGCCACTGCAGGCCGGCACAGCACCTCGCAGCCCAGCGCGCCCAGCGCATCCATCTCCGCGGGACTGGCGCGGCCGTCGTCGGGCAGGAAGACGGTGCCCCAGCCTTGTCCGTCGAGCAGGCCCAGGATCGCGCACAGCCGCAGCGAGCCCGAGTCGCGCGCCGGTTCCGGCGTCATCGCATCCACCACCAGCACGAGGCCGCGCTGGCGCCAGCGGATCGCCCGTTCCACCGCCGTGCCAACCGGTGGCTGGGCTGCCAGTTCGGTGGCCCATTTGTCGACGAAGGTCAGCTGGTTGAGGCGCTGGTGGCGTTTCATGCCGCGATCGAGATCGGTACCCGCGCTGATGCCTTCGCAATGGATCACCGTGCTGGCCGGCTCGTAGTACACGCGCAGGCCGAGCCGGCGCACGGCGAAGGCCAGGTCGACATCCTCGTAGTAGGCCGGGGCGTAACGCAGGTCGAAACCGCCAACCTGTCGGAAGACCTCGCGGCGGATCAGCAAGGCCGCGCCGGAGACGTAGTCGACTTCGCGACGCCAGCGGAACGTCGCGGCCTGGCGCGGCTCGAAGCGACCGGTGGTCCAGCAACTGCCGTCGGCGAACACCAGCGCGCCGGCTTCCTGCAGGCGGCCGTCCGGATACACCAGCTTGCTGCCCGCGATGCCGCAGTCGGGATGATCGGCGAAGCACTGCAGCAGCGCATCCAGCCAGCCCGGCGTGACCTGGGTGTCGTTGTTGAGGAACAGCAGGAACTCGCCGCGGGCGGCGGCCGCACCGGCGTTGCAGCTGCCGACGAAGCCGAGGTTGTCCGCGTTGCGCACCAGATGCAGGCCGGCGATCCGGGCGAGTGTCGCGGCGCTGTCGTCCGGCGACGCGTCATCCACCACGATCACTTCGAAAGCCGTCCGTGCTCCATGTCGCGCCAGCGAACGCAGGCAGGCGAGGGTATAGGCAAGCTTGCCGTGGATCGGGATGATCACCGAGACACGAGGCTGCCCGCTGACGGGCAACGCAAAGGGTGCGAACGGCTCGTCCAGCGGCAACAGCGCCAGCGCCTCGTCGAACTCGGGGCGCGCCTGGAACTCCTGGCGCATGCGCGCCAGCGTGCCGCTCCAGCCGCGCAACGCGATGCTGGAACGCGTGCGTTGCCACAGATAGCCGAGGCGTTTCAGGCGCCAGTGCAGGTTGCCGGTCAGCGGACTGCCCTCGATCGGTCAGAGGTTCTGGTAATTCGGTCCGGAACCGCCTTCCGGCGTGACCCAGGTGATGATCTCGTACGGGTCCTTGATGTCGCAGGTCTTGCAGTGCACGCAGTTGGCCGCGTTGACCTGCAGGCGCTTGCCGTGCGGCTGGCTTTCGTCGGCCACCATCTCGTAGACGTTGGCGGGACAGAAGCGGGTGCAGGGATTGTCGTATTCCTCGACGCACTTCGTGGCGCAGATGTCGGTGTCGGCCACGTGCAGGTGGATCGGCTGGTCTTCGTCGTGCTCGGTGGCGGCGAAGTAGACGCCGGCCAAGCGGTCGCGCGGGGCCAGCGTGCGCTGCACGTAGTCGCGCTTCGGCTCTTCCTGGGCGCCGAGCTTGTGCAGCGAGGACCAGTCGGCCTTGTTCTTCAGCGTCCACGGCGACAGGCCGACGGTGACGGTTTCCCACGCCGCATTGAGCAGTCCGAACCACAGGCCCTTCTTGAACGCGGGCTTGATGTTGCGCACCTTTTTCAGTTCGGCCATCACGTCCGAACCGCGCAGCTTCGCGTCGAAGCCGGCGGCGTCCAGGCCGTTTGCGGCGAGATGCTCGGCGGCCAGCATGCCGCTCTTCAGCGCCTGATGGGTGCCTTTCACCTTGGGCACGTTGAGCAGGCCGGCGGTGTCGCCGATCAGGATCGCGCCGGGCATTTCGCACTTCGGCAGCGACTGCCAGCCGCCGGTGACGATGGCGCGCGCGCCGGCCGACAGGATCGTGCCGTCCTCCAGCACCGGCTTCACCATCGGATGGTTCTTCCACTGCTGGAAGGCCTCCCACGGCTTGTATTCCGGGTCGCTGTAGTCGAGCCCGCTGATGTAGCCGAGCGCGATGCGATCCTTGTCCAGGTGGTACATGAAGCTGCCGCCATAGGTATGCGTGTCGGCGGGCCAGCCGAAGCTGTGCACGATCTTGCCCGGCGTGACGCGGCCGGCGGGCAGTTGCCACAGCTCCTTGATGCCGATGGAATAGCCTTGCGGATCGCTGTCGGCGTCGAGCTTGAAGCGCTTGATCAACTGCTTGGTGAGGCTGCCGCGGGCACCCTCGGCCAGTACGGTGACTTTCGCCCTGATGTCGATGCCTTCGGTGTAACCGGGCTTGTGCGTGCCGTCCTTCGCCACGCCCATGTCGCCGATGCGCACGCCGGCGACCGAGCCGTCTTCGTTGTAGATGTTGTCGGCAGCGGCGAAACCGGGGAACACGTCCACGCCCAGCGCCTCGGCCTGGGGCGCCAGCCATGCGCACATCGCGCCCAGCGACACGATGAAATTGCCGTGGTTGCGCATGCCCGGCGGCACCGGCAGCTTGTGGCCGCCGTCCTTGCCGAGCAGCCAGAATTCGTCGTCGCCCGCGGGCACGCAAATAGGTGGTGGCCGGTCGCGCCAACCGGGCAGCAGGGCGTCCAGCGGCTGCGGCTCGATCACCGCGCCGGAGAGGATCTGCGCGCCGATGGTCGAGGCTTTCTCGATCACGCAGACGTTCACGTCGGGCTTCAGTTGCTTGAGTCGTATCGCGAATGACAGTCCCGCCGGACCGGCGCCGACGACGACGACGTCGTATTCCATGGTTTCGCGTTCGCTCATGGCGGACTCCGGGATGCGAGGTGTGGGCGCAGGCGGTTGCCGTGCGTCGGGGTATGGATCAGGCGACCATTGTCCGGTTTCGGGCGCCGCGCGGCAACGCGTGCTGCGCCACCGCTTGCATTCACTTCACGGGACGCGGTGATAATCGGGGCATTCTCAGGGAGTCTTCATGAATTCGATGCCGCCGATCGCCGATCTCGACTTGCGTCGTGCCTCGCTTTGCCAATTGCTGCACTGGCTGGCCACCGGCCGGGTGCAGCCGCGGGTGCTGGCCGATGTCTACCAGCAGGCGATCGAACGGCTGGACCCCGAACTGCATGCTTATGTCGACCAGCGTTCGGGCCTGCTGCAGGATCAGGCGGACCTGGCCGACCGGCGTCGTCGCGACGGCGTGATCGGACGGCTGGACGGCATTCCGCTGGCGGTGAAGGACAACTTCGACATCGCCGGCTGGCCTACACGGGTCGGTCTCCCCGGTCGCGGCAAACCGGTGCAGGAGGATGCCCACGTGGTGGCGCGGCTGCGTGCTTCCGGCGCGCTGCTGGTGGGCAAGACCAACATGGACGAAGGCGCGCTGGGTGCCACCACCGACAATCCGCACTTCGGCGCCACCCACAATCCGCATCGGCACGGCTACACCGCCGGCGGCTCTTCCGGCGGTGCGGCGGCAGCCGTCGCCGCGGGCCTGGCGGTGGCCGCGGTGGGTTCGGACAGCCTCGGCTCGATCCGCATCCCGGCGAGCTACTGCGGCCTGTATGCATTGAAGCCGACGCACGGCGAAATTTCCGCCCGTGGCCTGGTGCCGGCGGCGCGGCGACTGGATGCCGTCGGCCTGCTGGCGCGCAGCGCCGACGACCTGACCGTCCTGCTGCAGGTGTTGGCCGGCTACGACGCCGACGATGCGCGTTCGCGCCGTCGGCGTGTCGCGTTCGCCCTGCCGGACTGGGAGCCGGGCAACCTGCGCGCCGGCCTGCTGCCGGATCTCGCTGGCGTGGGCGTGCAGCCGGAGGTGATCGAGGTGTTCGAGTCGGCGCTGGCGAAACTCCCGCATGCGCTGGGTGATCGGCGCACGGTGGATTTCGCCGACTGGGATTTCGCCCGCACGCGCCGCGCCGGCCTGCTGCTGATGGAGGCGGAGATGCTCGGCACCTTCGCCGCCGACCTGGCCAACACCGAGCGCCCGGTATCGGAGCGCTTCCGTCAGATGCTCGGCTACGCCGGCCGCAAGAGCGCGGCGGATTATGCGGCGGCCGACCGCGTGCTGGATGCGGCCACGCTGAAAATGCGCCGGCTGTTTTCCCGGGTCGACGTGCTGGTCATGCCGACCACGCCCCAGGGAGCGTTCCCGCTGGATGGCCCGGTGCCCGATTCGCAGGCCGACCTCACCAGCTTCGCCAGTCTGGCCGGTTGCCCCGCGGTGAGCCTGCCGATGGGAACGCTGCCCAACGGCATGCCGGTGGGACTGCAACTGGTCGGTGCGCGCGGTTCGGATCTGCGCCTGCTGGAACTGGCGGCAGTATGCGCGGCGACGCTGGATGCCGACCCGGCCTATCCGGTGCTTGCCTGAGGATCGGATAACATGCGGTGCTTGTCGCATCGACGCGGCCCCTGATCCCACATCGCGAAACTCCAGTGTCTGATGGCATGACATCCGTACCGGTCGCATCCTCATCCCATCTCGACGAACTCGAGGCCGAAAGCATCCACATCCTGCGCGAAGTGCAGGCGGCCTTCCGGCACCCGGTGATGCTGTATTCGATCGGCAAGGATTCCTCGGTGCTGCTGCACCTGCTGCGCAAGGCGTTCCATCCGGGCCGCCCGCCGATGCCGTTGCTGCACGTCGACACGACCTGGAAGTTCCGCGAGATGATCGCCTTCCGCGACCGCCTGGCCGCGACCGGCGAGATCGACCTGCTGGTGCACATCAACCAGGACGGCGTGCGCCAGGGCATTTCGCCACTGACCCACGGCGCCACCGTGCACACCGACGTGATGAAGACCCAGGCGCTGAAGCAGGCGCTGAACCAGCAAGGCTTCGATGCGGCGATCGGCGGCGCCCGCCGCGACGAGGAGAAATCCCGCGCGAAGGAACGCATCTTCTCGTTCCGCAACGCCCAGCATCGCTGGGATCCGCGCAGTCAGCGGCCGGAGTTCTGGCACACCTTCAACACGCACATCCACAAGGGTGAAAGCGTGCGGGTGTTCCCGCTGTCGAACTGGACCGAGATGGACGTGTGGCATTACATCGAGCGCGAAGGCATCGAGGTCGTGCCGCTGTACTTCGCCAGACCCCGGCCGGTGGTCGAGCGCGATGGCGCGCTGATCATGGTCGACGACGAACGCTTCGTGTTGCGCGAGGGCGAATCGGTGCAGATGCGCGAGGTACGCTTCCGCACGCTCGGCTGTTACCCGTTGACCGGGGCAGTCGAGTCCTCGGCCGACACGCTGGCGAAGATCATCGACGAGATGGCGCATTCGTGCAGTTCGGAGCGACAGGGCCGCGTGATCGACCAGGATGCTTCCGCCTCGATGGAGCGCAAGAAACAGGAAGGCTATTTCTGATGACCGTGCCCAGCGTACCGGGACTGCTCCGCTTCATTACCTGCGGGAGCGTCGACGACGGCAAGAGCAGCCTGCTCGGACGCCTGCTCTACGATGCCGGCATGCTGCCGGACGACCAGCTGGCCGCGCTGGAACGGGACAGCCGTCGCCAACATGGCGTCGGCAGCGACATGCTCGATTTCGCCCTGCTCACCGACGGCCTGGATGCGGAGCGCGAGCAGGGCATCACCATCGATGTGGCCTACCGCTATTTCCATACCGCGCGGCGCAGCTTCATCGTGGCCGACTGCCCCGGGCACGAGCAGTACACCCGCAACATGGCCACCGGCGCGTCCAACGCGGAGCTTGCCGTGGTGCTGGTCGACGCACGCAAGGGCGTGCTGACGCAGACCCGGCGACATACCTACATATGCGCGCTGCTGGGTATCCGCCAACTGGTGCTGGCGGTGAACAAGATGGACCTGGTCGACTTCGACCAGGCAGCCTTCGAGGCGATTGCCGCCAGCTACCGCGAGCTTGCTGCCGAGCTGGGCATCGACCAGGTGCATTGCCTGCCGGTGGTGGCGCTGAGTGGCGACAACGTGGGTACGCGTTCGAGGCGCATGCCCTGGTATGCCGGCGACAGCCTGCTCGGCCTGCTGGAATCCGCCGACGTCACGCCCGTTCGCGCCGCCGATTTCCGCATGCCGGTGCAATGGGTGAGCCGGCCGGATCACAGCTTTCGCGGTTACGCCGGCACGATCTGCGGTGGCCGCGTGTCCTGCGACGATGAGATCGTGGTGCAGCCCGGCGGGCAGCGTGCGCACGTCGCGCGTATCGTCACCGCCGATGGCGACCTGGCCCAGGCAGGCGAAGGGCAGGCGGTGACGCTGTGCCTGGATCGCGAGATCGACATCATCCGCGGCGACGTGCTGGCCGACGCGCTGCATCCCGCGCAGGTGGCCGACCAGTTCGCCTGCCACCTGCTGTGGGTGGGCGATGCGCCATTGCTGCCCAACCGCGACTATTGGCTGAAGCTCGGCACGCGCACGGTCAGTGCCCGGGTGATGTCGATCAGGCACAAGGTGGACGTCAACAGCCAGGCGAAACTGGCGGCGCGACAGCTGCTGTTGAACGAAGTAGGCAGCTGCACGCTGGGACTCGACGAGGAAATCGCGTTCGAGACCTATGCCGACAACCGCACCCTGGGCGGCTTCATCCTGATCGACCGCCAGAACAATGCCACGGTGGCCTGCGGCATGCTGGACTTCGCGCTGCGGCGCTCGGCCAACGTGCACTGGCAGCATGTCGACATCGACAAGCAGGTACGCGCCTCCAGCAAGGGGCAGCAGCCGTTGTGCCTGTGGTTCACCGGCCTGTCCGGCGCGGGCAAGTCGACCGTTGCGAACCTGGTCGAGCGCAGGCTGCATGCACTGGGTTGCCACACCTATCTGCTCGACGGCGACAATGTGCGCCATGGCATCAACAAGGATCTGGGTTTCACCCCGGAGGACCGCGTCGAGAACATCCGGCGCATCGCCGAGGTGGCGCACCTGATGGTGGACGCGGGCCTGATCGTGCTGGTCAGCGCGATCTCGCCGTATCGCGGCGAGCGACGTTCCGCGCGCGACATGTTCGAGCCGGGCGAGTTCATCGAGGTGTTCGTGGACGCCTCGCTGGAGGAATGCGAGCGACGCGACCCCAAGGGCCTGTACCGCAAGGCACGGTCCGGCGCGATCCGCAATTTCACCGGCATCGATGCACCCTACGAAAGACCCGAGGCGGCGGAAGTCCACCTGCTGGCCGACGGTCGGCGCGCCGAGGCACTCGCCGAACAGGTCATCGCCAGCCTGCCAGGTCTGGACTGAGCGGGCGGGGAGGGGGGACTCGGCTTGGATTGCCGGGTGCTGGCGGGGATAATGGCCCATCCCCTCCGCAAGGCTGCGTCGCAATGACCGAGAAGACCGTACTCAATGCCACCCATCGCGCACTCGGTGCACGCATGGTCGATTTCGGTGGCTGGGACATGCCGATCAACTACGGCTCGCAGATCGAGGAGCATCACGCGGTACGCCGCGAGGCCGGCATGTTCGACGTTTCGCACATGACCGTGATCGATCTGCATGGTGCGCGGGTCCGCGACTTCCTTCGCCACCTGCTGGCCAACAGCATCGACAAGCTGAAGGTGCAAGGCAAGGCGCTGTATTCCTGCATGCTCGACGAGCGTGGCGGCGTGATCGACGACCTGATCGTGTATTACCTGGGCGACGAGTTCTACCGGCTGGTGGTCAATGCCGGCACCCGCGCCAAGGACCTGGCCTGGATCGAGCTTCAGGCGCAGGCGTTCGAGGTGCAGGTGAAGGAGCGTCCCGAGTTCGCGATGATCGCGGTGCAGGGCCCGGCCGCCCGCGCCAAGGTGCTGGGGCTGTTGCATGAAGTGGATCGCGCGCGCATCGAGAAGCTCGGCAAGTTTGCCGCTGCCGCGGCGCAGGGGCCGCACGGCATGCCACTGTTCGTGGCGCGCACCGGTTACACCGGCGAGGACGGTTTCGAGATCGTGGTTCCCGCCGAGCATGCCGTCGCCCTGTGGGAAGCACTGGCTGCGGCGGGTGTCGCGCCGGCCGGCCTCGGCGCGCGCGATACCTTGCGCCTGGAGGCGGGCATGAACCTGTATGGTCAGGACATGGACGAGACGGTCACGCCGTGGGAGGCGAACCTGGCCTGGACCATCGCGCTGGACGAGGGACGCGACTTCATCGGTCGCGCCGCGCTGGAGCAGCAGAAGGCTGCCGGCGTGCCGCGCGTAATGGTCGGGCTGGTGCTGGATGACAAGGGCGTGCTGCGCCACGGCCAGAAGGTGCTGACCGCGAACGGCGAGGGCGAGATCCTTTCGGGCAGCTTTGCGCCCACCCTGAACAAGGCGGTGGCGTTCGCACGCATCCCGGCCGGCGCGCCGGGTGACGTGCGCGTCGACATCCGCGGTCGCGAGGTGCCGGTGCGTCTGGTGAAATATCCCTTCGTGCGCGACGGCAAACCCTGCGAAGGGATCTAGGTTGTCGTCATGCACGTGCCGCTCGCGGCACATTCTTCCCGCAGGCGGATGTGGCTAGAATCACCGCCTGCAACCCAACCCAACGAGTGGACCCCGATCATGAGCGAGATTCCCGGCGATCTGAAATTTCTCAAATCCCACGAGTGGGCCCGCGTCGAAGACGACGGCCTGGTACGGGTGGGCATCTCCGATCACGCGCAGGGCCAGCTTGGCGACCTCGTCTACGTCGAGCTGCCCGAAGTCGGTTCGGCGGTGAAGGCTGGCGCCGGCGCTGCCGTGGTGGAGTCGGTGAAGGCGGCGTCGGACATCTACTCCCCGGTCTCGGGCGAGGTTGTCGAGGTCAACGAGCTGCTCAATGACAAGCCGGAAACCATCAACGAGGATGCCTTCGGTGAAGGCTGGATCTTCCTGGTGCGTCCCAGCGATCGTGCCGAGCTCGACGAACTGCTGGATGCGAACGACTACCAGGATGTGGTCGAGAACGAAGACCACTGAGTCTTTCGCTCGTCGAGTGATGTTCCGCCGGCCGCTTTTGCGGCCGGCGCCGTTTTTGCGATAGCGGTTTGCCCGCTCGGGATGGTTCGCCGTGCTGCGTCGGAGCCTTCTTTTCGCAAGGCAATCGCGCTGCACTTTCCCGGGACGGGTAGCGCAGGATCAGTGGTAAATCGTCGGGAAGTTCGCGTGGATTTTTCGCTGCAATCTTCCCCGGCAATTTTCCGTCACGCAGTCTTCGAACGGAGCGCGGCGACGATCGATCGGTCCGCGAGCGCGTGCTCGCACGTCGTCCTTCCTGGAGAAGTCGGGACGCATCATCTGGTCGACGATGCATTCCGGGCCTGCCCGACCCGGGATCGGGCCATCTTTCGGCTAGTCGGAAAAATGATTTCAGTCGCGTTCCGTTCATCTGTCGGCGACGGTGTTGCGGTGGCCATTTTGCATCGCGCCAGAGAATCGCTTTCGCGCGGAAGATTTTCAACATTTTTTCGTCGCGAATGGCGAAAGCCTTGCAGGACAAGGCTTTCAAGGTGTTGGTCAAATTCTGATCAAAATCCGTTTGGAAGTATGGACGTCCAATTGAAAGATGCATGCAAACCCCGCAGGCCGCGTCGCGCGGTGGTTCCGGGCGGATCGCGGCCGGTCGGGCGGG
>NZ_LMHR01000074.1:0-87797 GCF_001428465.1 Rhodanobacter sp. Root179
CCTCGCCCTCCGAAGGAGGACGAAAGCTCTTGCTCTTGATGCGTTCCAGAACTCAGCAGAAAGTCAGGGCGACGGGTAGTGCCCGCCCCACGAAACCGCGGCGCTCAATGCGCCAGATCAAGCGCGTAAATCGCCGTGCCATCCCCGTTGTCCTTCAGCTGCCGGATGTTGTCCAGGCCGGCGGCCTTCGCCACGTCGAGCTTGTTGGCGGCGCCGGTGAACACGACCGGGCCGCGCACTTTCAGCGGCGCGAAATTCCAGGATGCGGGTTCGAGGTTGGCGGCGCTGATCTGCTGCTTGTGCTCGATCCACTTCGCCAGGATCTCGCGGGTGCCGTCGGGTGCGGTGAGCACGATGTTGCTGCCGTCGAGGCCGGGGAAGTGGCCGCCGCCGCTGGCGCGGTAGTTGTTGGTGACGATGATGAACGGGTCGCTCGGCGCCACCGGCTTGCCCTGGTAGCTCAGCGTGGTGATGCGCTGGCCGACCGGTTTCGACACGTCGATCACGTAATGGATGCCGCCCTGGATCTGGTCGAAGTTGTAGCCGACGAAGCGGCTGCTGATCAGCTGCTGCTCGCCGGTTTTGGCCGGGTCGATGCGGTTGAAGCGGCCGGCGGATTTTTCCAGCCAGGCCTTGAGGCCGGCGCCGTCGGTTTTCACCGCGGCCAGGGTGTTCGGATAGAAGTACAGGTCGGCGGCGCTGCGCAGGGTGAGCGGGCCGGCGGCGACGTCGGTGTAATCGTCGGGGCCGCCGAAGCCGGTGCGGAAGGCGGCGGCGGCGGACAGCACCGGCACGTCGGCCAGCTCGGGGTGCGAGCGGGGAAGTTCAGTGCGCACGTAGTCGGCCTGGGCGGCGTTGACCGGCGCCAGTGCGCTCATGTTGCCCTCGTCGGCGAAGTAGCTGCTCATTTGCACGCTGCTGTTGCCGATCGGCGTGTTGACGTAGGCGATGGCCGCTTCATGGGCCTGCTGCACCAGCGGCGCGATGGCCGGATCGGCCGGCACGCACTCGACAGCTTGCGAGCCCGACTTGTTCGGGCTGCCTGACTTGCTGCAGATCGGGCGTACTTCGCTGTGGCTTTCGTCGCGGTCGACCACCCAGCGGCCGCCCTGGCGATCCAGCACCAGCCGGATCACGCCCAGGTCCTTGCCGAAGAAGCCGCCCATCACCGTGGGCACGCCGCGGACCAGGCCGCGCTTCGCATCGACGTCCTTCATGCCGGCGTAGTGCGGGCCGGGGAATTCGGTGTGCGAGTGGCCGAGCAGCAGGGCGTCGATGCCGGGCACGCCGGCCAGGTACCAGCCCGCGTTTTCCATCTGCGGGGTGTACGGCGCGGTGTTGAGGCCGCCGTGCAGGATCGCCACGATCAGGTCGGGATGCTGCGCCTTGAGCTCGGGCAGGTATTTCTGCGCTGCCTCGACGACACCGCTGACGGTGACCTTGCCGGCCAGGTTCTGCTTGTCCCAGTCCATGATCGGCGGCGGGGTGAAGCCGATGATGCCCACCTTCAGCGGCGCCTCGATGCGGCTGCCGTCCGGGGTGTAGGCGCTGATGGTTTTCGTCACCACGGTCCACGGCCTGAAGATCGGCTTGCCGTCGCGCGCGCTGTAGACGTTGGCAAGCACCAGCGGGAAGTGCGGGCCGGCGCAGCGGTTGTCGTGGCCGCCGTCCACGTTCATCGGCGTGCCGGTGACCTGCGACAGGAAGCCCAGGCCGTAGTTGAACTCGTGGTTGCCCGCGGTGCCGCCGTCGTAGCCCATCGCGTCCATCGCCTGGTAGACGGCCAGTTCCTGCGTGCAGCCGACCGGCTTCACCAGCGCCTGGTAGTCGGCCAGCACGCTGCCCTGGATGGTGTCGCCGCTGTCGAACAGGAAGGTGTTGGGAAACTCGGCGCGGGCGCGGCGGATCAGCGTAGCGGTGCGTTCGTAGCCCAGTGACTCGTCCGGCTTCAGCTTGTAGTAGTCGTAGCTGAGCACGTTCGAATGGATGTCGGTGGTTTCCAGGATGGCCACGTTGGCGCGCGAACCGTCGGCCAGCGCGCTGCCCTGCCAGGGCAGGCCGGCGCAGCCGGCGAGCAGGGCGCCGGCGAGGGCGAGCAGGGGAGTGGTGGAGCGCAACAGGCGTGACGACATGGGGATTCCGGGGACGGGAGCTTGGGTCAGGCCGCAGAAACTAGCAGATCGGCATGGCCGGATGCGCGCCGGGGCCGATGAATGGCTCCGTTCCGGTGCGAGTGCGCCGCCGCGCAGCGCGGTGGCCAAGACCGTAAGATGACAACCCAGTGACAAGGGTCCTACAGGGGGACTGACCAGGCATGCGTCGACTATCTTTGCGCCCATCGCGAGCCGGTGTGGTGGTGTTGTGCGCGCTGGCGTTTCTGGGCGGCTGCATCGCGCTGACGGCGTGGCAGGAACCGCTGCCGCTGCAGCGGGCCTTCATCATGGCCCTGATGCTGTGCAGCTGCGGCGTGCTGCTGCTGGCGTTCGGGCGTTTTGCCAGCGGCCTGGTGGTGGGCGGCGGGCTGTTCCTGCTGCTGAAGTCGGTGGCGGTGCTGAAGCTGCGCTACCTTGATTCGCAGCTGATGCCGTCGGACTTCATCTACTACGTGCGCACCAGCCTGCTCGACACCTTGCGCCACTACCCGCATCTGTACACCGTGGGCATCGCGCTGTGCCTGCTGCTGCCGCCGCTGCTGTACCTGGTGTGGCGCTGGGACTGGCGCCTGCTGGCCAGCCTGCGTGCGTCGCGGGCGATGCCGATCCGGCTGGGCGGGATCGCGGCGTGCGCGCTGGGTTTCTGGCTGTGCATGCTGCCGGCCGGGCCGTTCGCCCGGGCGCATTCGCGCAATGCGTGGCAGAAGATGTCCGACGACGCACAGCTGACCAACTTCTTCGTGAACCTGCGCGACGCCGACGTGCAGTTGCCGCCGATGGCCAGCGACGAGGTGGCCGAGCGCGACTGGGGCGCCACCGCGTCGGGCACGCCGGCCAGCCGGCCGCCGCCGTATCCGGACATCGTGCAGGTGCTGGAGGAAAGCACCTTCGACCCGTCGAACTACACCAACTGCAACGTGCCGGCATGCCGGGCGGCGATGTTCCAGCCCGATGCGCGCACGCGGGGGCACGGCGTGCTGCGCGTGCATACCTTCGGCGGCGGCACCTGGGTCAGCGAGTTCGCCGCGCTGACCGGCATGCCGCAGGACATCTTCGGCTCCGGCGGCATGTATGCGCCCTACGTGCTGGCGCCCAACGTGCACGATGCGCTGGCGCTGCAGCTGCGCCGGCTCGGCTACCTCACCATCGGCGTGTATCCCACCGCCGCCAGCTTCATCAACGGCGACAATGCGTACCGCGCCTACGGCTTCGATCATCTGTTCGGCGCCGACGAACTGGGCCTGGAGGAATGGGAGGAAAGCGACGCGCAGATGTTCGCCGCGGCCAAACGCATCTACGACAAGCTCAGGAAGCCGGGGCAACCGGTGTTCATCATGATCCTGACCTTGAACCAGCACGGCCCGCACGACCACCAGCCGATGGACAAGCTGCCCGCGCCCTACCGCAACCTGCTGCGCGGGCTTGCGCCGGGCATGGCGCTGAACTTCGACACCTACCTGTCGCGGCTGCACGATTCGGACGTGGCGATGCGCGGGCTCGAGCGCGCCTTCCTCGACCGCCCACAGCCAACCGTGCTGGTGCACTTCGGCGATCACCAGCCCTCGTTCAACGGCGGCATCCGCAAGCTGGAGCGGAGCACGCCGCCGGCGCTGGCGCCGTATCGCGACTACCTCACCTACTACATGGTGAAGAGCAATTTCGCCGGGACGCCGTTGCCGTCGTATCCGATGCTCGACATCGCCTTCCTGCCCGGCATGGTGCTGCAGGCGGCCGGCGTGCCCACCGATGCGTACTTCACCGCGTCGCGCGAATTGCGCACGCGCTGCAGCGGCCTGTACGACGACTGCGCGATCCCCGGCGTGCTGGACTCGTACCACGCCTGGACGATCAACCGGCTGCACGTCTATCAGTGACACCCGGGGGCAGTTTGCGTCGCCCATCCGTCGCGGCGCCGGCCTGCGCCGGTGCTGTCTGACGCAGCGGAGCGGCGTCGCGGCGGAAAGCTGAATGGCAAGTGTCTTGCTTTGTTTCCGGCATGAAAGATCGCCTGCCACCGCCCCCGACTCCCACCCCCGCTGACCCGCCCGTCGACCCCACGCTGGAACAGCAGATGGCCGAGTGCGGGCTGTCCGGCGACGAGCGCCATTTCCTGCGTCATCTGCATGTGGCCGAGAAACAATTGAACGAGGCCTTCAGCCAAGCGCGTCAGGGCGGCACGCTGGAGGCCCGGATCAGCGAGGTCTACCGCGAGATGTACGGCAGCCCGCGCCGACGGGCACCCGCGCCGCGCTGAGCGGGGTCGACCCTGTCGCTCAAGCCTGGCCGACAGGTGGCGGCGTCCGGCTATGATCGACGGCAGTCGTCAACGGGGATGCGCATGTCCGTTCTTGCCTTCGATACCGCCACGCCACGCTACCCGCGAGGACTGGCGGTGGCCATCCTGCTGGCGGCATCCGCCGCCATCGCCGGCGCGCTGCTCGCGGCCAGCCATCCGTCGCCGGCGTGGCACTGGCTGCACTGGCTGGGCAAGCCGCTGGCCACCGTGCTGATCTTCGTGCTGGCCTGGCAGTCGCGGCCGGCGCAATCGCCGCGCTACCGGCGGCTGGTGCTTGCCGGCATCGCCTGCTCGCTGCTGGGCGACGTCCTGCTGATGCTGCCGGGCGACCTGTTCGTGCCGGGGCTGCTGGCCTTCCTGTGCGGCCACCTGTGTTTCATCGCCGCGTTCACCGGCGACTGCCGCTTCGCCGCGCGGCCGTGGCTGCTGCTGGCCACGCTGGGTTTCGGCGCGGTGAACATGGTCCTGCTGTGGGACGCGATCGGGCCGGCGCTGCGCATTCCGGTGATCGTCTACGTGGTGGTGCTGGCCAGCATGGGCGGCCAGGCGCTGGTGCGCGCACGGGTGCTGGCCCAACGCGGCGACCCGCAGGCGCCGGCGGCGCGGCTGGCGGCGATCGGCGGCCTGACCTTCATGCTCAGCGATTGCCTGCTGGCCTGGAACCGCTTCGACGGTCCGCTGCCGTGGTCCAGCCTGTGGGTGCTGGCGGCGTATTATCTGGCGCTGTGGTGGATCGCGCGCTCGGTGCAGCGGGTCGGGTCCCCGATCGTGACAGAGGCGGCGAAGTGAATACGCAGGAACTCATCATCACCTGGGCCACACCGGTCTTCTTCCTGCTGATCGGCATCGAATTGCTGGTGGCGAAACTGCGCGGCCGGCAGGCGTACGCCGCCAACGATGCGATCAACAGCATCGGGCTGGGCGTGATCTCGCAGCTGGTCGGCGTGTTCACCAAGCTGGTGACCATCGGCATCTATGCCTGGTGCGTCGAACACCTGGCGCTGTTCGCGCTGCCGGAGAACAGCCTGTGGGTGTGGGCCGGCGCGCTGCTGTTCTACGACTTCTGCTACTACTGGCTGCACCGGATGGGCCACGAGGTGAACATCCTGTGGGCCGCCCACGTGGTGCATCACCAGAGCGAGCATTACAACCTGTCCACCGCGCTGCGCCAGACCGGCAGCGGCGCGCTGCTGGGCTGGGTGTTCTACCTGCCGATGGCGATCGTCGGCGTGCCGCTGAAGGTGTTCGTGGTGGTGGCGCTGATCGACCTGCTGTACCAGTTCTGGGTGCACACCGAACAGATCGGCCGGCTCGGCTGGTTCGACCGGGTGTTCTGTTCGCCGTCCAACCATCGCGCCCATCACGCGGTGAACGATCGCTACCTGGACCGCAACTACGGCGGCATCCTGATCGTGTGGGATCGCCTGTTCGGCACCTTCGTCGAGGAGGACGACAGCGACAAGCCGGTCTACGGCACGCGTTCCCCGCTGCGCAGCTGGAACCCGCTGTGGGCGAACGCCGAGGTGTACTGGAAGACCGCGCAGGACGCCTGGCATGCGAAGCGCTGGCGCGACAAGCTGCTGGTGTGGATCAAGCCGCCGGGCTGGCGTCCGGCCGACGTGGCGGCGCGTTTCCCCAAGCCCGATTTCACCATGCCCACCGAGCGTTTCGATCCGCCGCTGTCGTGGCCGCTGAAACTCTACGTGCTGCTGCAGTTCGCCCTGCTGCTGGGCATGGCCACGCAGTTCCTCGGCATGGCCGGCAGCGCCGGTTTTTCCGCCCTGCTGCTGTACGCGCTGTATCTGGTCGTCAGCCTGTGCGTGATCGGTGCGTTGATGGAAGGCCGGCGTTGGGCGGCTTGGGCCGAGGGCATCCGCGTGCTGGCGACGGCCGCCGTGCCGCTGCTCAGCGGGCGCTGGTTCGGGATTGGCCATCTGGACGGCCATATCGCCCTGGCCATCGCCGTGGTGTTCGGGCTCAGCGCGCTGGTGCTGCCCTGGCTGGGCGGGCTGCGCCCGTCGTCTTCGCTGCATCACGACGTCGCGCCGGGCTGACGCCTCTCAAGAGCACCCCTCAGCCCTCCGGGCAGCTCCCCTGCGGGCAGGGGAGCGACGGCGGGTCGGTCAGAACTTCACGCGCGCTTCCACGCCCCACATCCGTGGCGGCGTGACGTAGGCGTACGGCGTGCCCAGCACGGATTGCGAGATCGTGCCCAGGCCGCTGACGTACTGCTTGTCGAACAGGTTCTGCACGTAGGCGCCGAGACCCCAGCGGCCGTTCGCCGCGTTCCAGTCGAGGCGCAGGTCGGTGCGCTGCTGCGGTTCGCCCAGGTCGAAGTTGGTCGGCAGGGCGCACTTGCCCTGGTAGACCGAGGCGTCGTTGCAGCGCATGCGTCCGCGATAGCCGTAGTTGGCGTGGAAGCTCAGCTCGCCCTGGGCCACGCCGTGCCAGGTGTAGTCGCCGCTGAGGCTGTAGGAGAACTTCGGCTCGTCCACCGGCTGGCCGGAGACATCCAGGTAGAGCGCATCGCCGTTGGTGTCGACGCCGGCCGGCACGCGTGCGGTGGAGTATTTCGAGTCGATGTAGCTGCCGTTGAAGCCCAGCCGCAGATCGTCCAGCGGCACCCACTGCACCTGCAGGTCCACGCCGGTGGCGTCCTGGCTGGTGTTGCTGACCTGGTAGGTCGGCACGCCGAGGCCGTCGGTGGACGGCACCACCACCAGGGTCTGCTTGTCGGTGTAGCGGTAGTGGTAGATCGAGGCATTCAACAGCAGGTGCTGGTCGGGGAAGGTGCTCTTGAGGCCGAGCTCGGCGTTCCACACTTTCTCCGGCTGGAACTGCGAGCCGGGCTCGGTGCCGTTGTAGCCGCCGGCCTTGTAGCCCCGGGCCAGCGACAAATAACCCATCGTGTCCGGGGTGAACTTGTAGTCGGCGACCAGCCGCGGGCTCAGGTCGTTCCAGCTGTTGTCCTTGCTGACCAGCTGGCCCACCGCGTTGGGGAAGATCTGGTTCTGGGTGAGGATGGCGCGCAGGGCGTCGGCACTCAGCGCGCCGCCGGTGAGCAGCGGTGCCAGCGCCAGGATGCCGGCCGCGTCGAGCTGGTCGACCGTCGCGTCGAGCTGGGGCGCGTAGCGCACCGGCGTGTACCAGTCGAAATACTTGCGGTCGTGGGTGTAGCGCAGGCCGGTGGTGATGTTGAGCTTGTCGGTGACGTGCCAGATCGCATCGCCGTACACCGCGTACGAATTGAAGTGGCCGTTGTTGCTGATCGTCTCGGTCCACGGATCGCCGAGCAGGCGGTAGGGCAGGTTGAACGCCTGCAGCAGCGAGTCGAAGTAGTGGAACAGCGTGCCGTCCGGGGTGAAGTTGGCGCCGAGGCCGCTGTTGATCGCCAGCGTGTCGTAGGTGTCGGTGTTCACCGTAGCCAGGCTGGTCTGTTTCGCGCGTTCCATGTAATAGCTGGCGCCGGCGACCCAGTCGACCCGCTCGTTGCTGCCGTTGAGCTTGAACTCCTGGTACAGCGTGCGCCCCTCGCTGATCACGCCGGTGTCGAGGTGGGTGGTGACGTGGTTGGTGCCGTCGCCGTCCTCGACGTGCGAGATGTTGTAGGCCGCGTAGTTGGTGGTCGAGCTGAAGCCACCCCAGTCGAAGCCGTGGTCGAAGGCCAGGGTCCAGCCGTTGTACTGGCGTCGTTCGCGGCCGCCGTCGCTGTCGTTGAAGAACGGCGCGTGGCGCGGGTCGTAGTAGGTCGACGGGTCGGCCGGGAACGGCGCGCGCTGGTACAGGTCGGTGGAGGACAGCGGGATCAGGCCCACGTCCATGCGCGAAGGCTGCTTCAGGCGATCGTGGTCCCACGACAGGTGCACGGTGCTGTCGGGCGTGACCTGCCAGCGCGCCACCATCCGTGCGCCCCATTCGTCGTCCTTGCCGTAGTGCTGGCCGGTGACGGCATCCCTGAGATAGCCGTTGCTCTGGTTGTCCAGGAAGCTCATCCGCACGGCAAGGTCCTGGTTCACCGGCACGTTGAGCAGGGCGTCGCCGTAGCGCTTGCCGTATTCGCCGTAGCGGACGCGCGCCTTGCCCTCGAGCTTGTCGGTCGGTTCGTTGGTGACGATCGAGATCGCGCCGGCGGCGGTATTGCGGCCGAACAGGGTGCCCTGGGGGCCTTTCAGCACCTCGACCCGGGCCACGTCGTTGAGCGCCATCAGCGCGCCGCCGGAGCGCGTCTGGTAGACGCCGTTGACGTAGACGCCCACGGCCGAGTCGGTGCCGATGCCGAAGTCGTTGGTCTCGATGCCGCGCATCCGGTAGGTCGGCTGGGTCGGGTCGCTGCCGTCGACCACCACGCCGGGCACGAACAGGTTGGTCTGGCTGAGGTCGGTGGCGGCGATGATGTCGAGCTGCTTCGCGGTGACGATGTCCATCGCGATCGGCACGTCCTGCACTTCCTGCGTGCGGCTCTGCGCGGTCACCGTGATCTTGCCCAGCTCGGTGGCATTCGTGGTGGTCGCTGCCGGCGGCGGGCTGGTGTCCTGCGCCGAGGCGTTGGACGACACGCCGAGCGTGCCGGCAAGCAGGGCGCAGGCGATGCCGGCAGCCAGACGATGGGTGCGGATGAGCATGGATGTATTCCCCGGGTCGTGGTCGCCTCCCTCGCCGCCCGCTCGCGGGCCGGTCGTGGATGCGTGGAAGCATGTTCGCCCGCGTCGAGCGCAGGTGTACAGGTGCAGCGCAACATGTCGCGCACGGGCCAACACGATGGGCGGTATTCGCTATGATCGCCGCTGGTTTCCGGCGGTCATGCGATCAGGGGTGTGCAATGGGTTTCCTCGGCAAGCTGGTGCGGCACAAGACGATCGAACAGTTGCAGGCCGAAGCCGGCACCCGCAGCGACTTCCGCCGGGTGCTGGGCTTGTGGCAGCTCACCGCAATCGGCATCGGCGGCATCATCGGCGTGGGCATCTTCGTGCTGGCCGGCCAGCAGGCGGCGATGAACGCGGGCCCCGCGGTGGCGATCAGCTTCCTGATCGCCGGCTTCGGCAGCGCCTGCGCCGCGTTGTGCTACGCCGAGTTCGCCGGGCTGATCCCGGTCACCGGCAGCGCCTACACCTACGGCTACGCGGTGCTCGGCGAATTCGCCGCGTGGATCATCGGCTGGGACCTGCTGCTGGAATACGCGCTGGTGGTCGCGGTGGTGGCGATCGGCTGGTCCGGCTACGTGCAGGTGCTGCTTTCATCGCTATTCGGCGTGCACCTGCCCGAGTGGGCGCAGCAGAGCATGAGCGCGCAGACCATGCAGTATTACCTGCAGCAGCTGTTCGGCCTGCACGGCTCGGCGGCGATCGCCGGGCCCAGCGACGGCCATCGCTTCAACGTGATCGCGGCGGCGGTGTCGATTGGCGTGGCGATCCTGTTGACCGTGCGCACCGAGTGGGGCGCGCGCTTCAACACCCTGGTGGTGGCGATCAAGGTGATCGGCGTGCTGCTGGTGGTGCTGGTCGGCGTGTTCTACATCGACCCGGCGAACTGGCAGCCGTTCGTGCCCGCCCGCGTGGTCGACGCCGCCACCGGGGTCGGCCACTTCGGCTGGTCGGGCGTGCTGACCGGGGCCAGCGTGGTGTTCTTCGCGGTGTTCGGCTACGACACGCTGACCACCGCGGCGGAGGAATCGAAGCACCCGCAGCGCGACCTGCCGCGCGCGGTGCTGCTGTCGCTGGCGATCGCGATGGTGCTGTACATCGCGGTGTCGCTGGTGCTCACCGGCATCACCCACTACAGCAACCTCGGCGGCGAGGCGTCGGTGTCCGACGCGTTCGAACAGATCGGCCTGCACTGGCTCAGCGTGACCATCGCGGCGGCGGCGGTGATCGGCGTCACCAGCGTGCTGTTCGCCTTCATGCTGGGCGCGGCGCGGATCTGGTTCGCGCTGGCCCGCGACGGCCTGCTGCCGGCCTGGTTCGCCAAGGTCAGCCCGCGCTTTGGCACGCCGGCGCGGCCGACCCTGATCATCGGCGTGTTCACCGCGCTGGTCGCCGGCCTGCTGCCGATCGGCGAGGTGGCCGAGCTGGTCAACATCGGCACGCTCAGCGCCTTCATCATCATCTGCGCGTCGATCATGCTGCTGCGCGTGCGCCGGCCGGACCTGCAGCGCAACTTCCGCACGCCGGCGGTGTGGTTCACCGCGCCGCTGGGCATCCTGTTTTCCGCGGCGCTGATCTACGGCCTGCCGTGGATCACCTACGAGCGCTTCATCATCTGGATGGCGCTGGGTTGCGTGGTCTATTTCGCCTACGGCATCCGCCGCAGCAAGATGGCCGGCTGATCACGGCAGGCCGAGCGGGCGCCAGCGCCGTCGCTCAGTCGACCGCGCTGGCCACGCGGTCGCGGCCGGCGCGCTTGGCCTGGCGCATCGCGCGGTCGGCGCGGATCAGCAGGGTCTCGATCGCCTCGTCGTCCGGCCGGCATTCGACCACGCCGATACTGACGCTCATGCGTCCGTCGGGGCGCTGGATGGCGTGGATCGCCAGCCGCAACTGCTCGGCCCGCTGGGTCGCCTGGGCCAGGTCGAGGCCGGGCATCAGCATCGCGAATTCCTCGCCGCCGATGCGCCCGATCAGGTCGTCCGGACGCATCTGCCGACGCATCGTGCCGGCCATCGCGATCAGCGCGGCGTCGCCGGCGGCGTGGCCAAAGTCGTCGTTGAGCGGCTTGAAGTGGTCGGCGTCGAGGTAGAGCACGCACGCGGGCAGCTTGCGATGCCGGATGTCGGCCAGCGCCAGCCGCGACAGCTGCAGGAAGCGGTTGCGCAGCAGCAGCCCGGTCAGCCCGTCGGTATTGGCCTGCTCGCGCAGGCGGCGCTCCAGCCGGAACTGCTCGAACAGCGTGCGCGCCATGAACGCGCGCAGCACCGCGGCCAGCACGATCGCCACCGCCATGTAGATCACGTACTGCAACACCTGCACGTCGTCGCTGTTGCCCAGCAGCAGCATCGGCAGCGGGCCCAGCGCGCAGACGATCATGCCGGCGACGAAATCCCAGCGACCGAGCCAGATCACCGACGAGACCACGGGCAACAGCAGGCCCGGCAACACCATCGTCTGCCGATGCGGGTTGCCGAACGTGTTGAGGTTGATGCTCACCTCCAGCAGCACCACGAACAGCAGGGTCAGCGCGCTGAGCAGGTGTGGCCGGCGCGCCTGCCGGGTGGACAGCGTCACCAGCGCCAGCGGCAACAGCGGCAACGCGCGCAGCCAGACGGACAGGAGCGGCCTCTGCAGCACGCTGCTGGCCAGCACGGCGACCAGGTAGACCAAGGTGGCCACCAGCATCAGGGCATGGATCATCGGCCCCATCCGCTGCGCGAGGTACCTGCGGTAGTCGCGCTGCTGCAGGCTGTCGTCGTGGCGCGGAAGTTGGTCGAGCAGGTCGTGCATGGGGTTCCTGAGCGGTGAAGCCGGAAGAGTTCAGCGTGGTGCGCAGCAAGATGGGTGCCAGATTCGGCACGAGCGCGGGGACGCGGCATGGCCGGCCGCGCTGGTCGTGACCTTCGGCAGGGGTGAAGGCGGTCGCGGCCGGTCTAGCATCGGGGTCTGGACTCCTGCCATGACAACTTCCCGTTGCAGGGATTCCCGGGCCCCGTCTGGCCCGAGCCGCGTCATGTCGTGATTTTTCGGCAGGCGCGGCAGCGTTCGCCAGGCTCCCCCTTTTCCATCCGGAGAACGCATTGAAAGTCACCCGCCTCGCTTCCGCCCTCGTCGCCGCCAGCTTCGGCCTGGCCAGTTTTGCCGCGTTTGCCGATGTCCCGGCGCCGCAGGATGTGCCGTTTCAGGGCACCTTGAAGGTCAATGTGGACGCCACCGACCTGGCGCGCCGGATCTTCCGCGTGCACGAGGTGATCCCGGCCCAGCCAGGCCCGCTGACCCTGCTGTATCCGCAGTGGCTGCCCGGCCACCATTCGCCCAGCGGCCCGATCGACAAGCTGGCCGGCCTGGTGGTGACCGCCAACGGCAAGACCCTGCCGTGGAAGCGCGACCCGCTGAACGTCTACGCCTTCCACGTCGACGTGCCCGCCGGCGCCAGCAACGTGGAGGTGTCGTTCGAGTTCCTCTCGCCGCAGAGCAAGAGCGAGGGGCGCGTGGTGATGACGCCGGAAATGCTGAACCTGCAGTGGAACGCCAACACCATCTACCCGGCCGGCTACTATGCCAAGCGCATCATGGCCGAGACCAGCGTGAAGTTCCCCGCCGGCTGGCAGTTCGGCACCGCGCTTGAAGTGGCCTCGCGCGATGGCGACACCGTGCACTTCAAGCCGATCGCGTACAACGACCTGGTCGACTCGCCGATCTTCGCCGGCAAGTATTTCAAGCGCATCGACCTCGATCCGGGCGCCAAGGCGCCGGTGCATCTGAACGTCGTGGCCGACGCGGCGAAGTACCTGGAAGTGACGCCCGAGCAGATCAAGCTGCATCGCAATCTGGTGCAGCAGATGTACAAGATGTACGGCGCCCACCACTACAACCACTACGACTTCCTGCTTTCGCTCAGCGACAAGATGAGCGGGCAGGGCCTGGAGCACCATCGTTCCAGCGAGAACGGCGTGGGCACCGGCTACTTCACCGAGTGGGAAAAGGGCGCGCTGGGCCGCGACCTGCTGGCCCACGAATACAACCACTCGTGGGACGGCAAGTACCGCCGTGGCGCCGACCTCACCACGGTGAACTTCAACGTGCCGATGCAGGATTCGCTGCTGTGGGTGTACGAAGGCCAGACCCAGTTCTGGGGTCACGTGATGGCCACCCGCTCGGGCCTGTGGAACGAGGAGCAGGCGCGCGACATGCTGGCCTTCGTGGCCGCCACCTACGACCGCGGTCGCCCCGGCCTGGCCAGCTGGCGCAACGTGCAGGACACCACCAACGACCCGATCATCGCCCAGCGCGCGCCGCTGCCCTACCGCAACTACCAGGGCAGCGAGGACTACTACTCGGCCGGCCAGATGATCTGGCTCGACGTCGACGCCAAGCTGCGTGACCTCAGCAAGGGCAAGCATTCCATCGACGACTTCGGCAAGGCGTTCTTCGGCATGGACAACGGCGAGTGGGCCGTGAACCCCTACACCTTCGAAGACGTGGTGAAGACGCTCAACGACATCCAGCCGTTCGACTGGGCCAGCTACCTGCGCACCCGCCTGGACGGCCACGGCCCGCTGATCGGCGGCGTCGAAGCCCACGGCTGGAAGCTGACCTACACCGACAAGCCGTCCGCCGCGGTGAAGGCCATCGAGGCCCGCCGTCATTCCGCCGACCTCACCTACTCGCTGGGCCTGTCGGTGGGCAAGGACGGCAGCATCGGCGACGTGCTGTGGGACGGCCCCGCGTTCAAGGCCGGCATTTCGCCGGCCATGAGCGTGATCGCGGTGAACGGCCACGACTACGACGCCGATGCGCTGAAGGACGCGGTCACCGCCTCGGCCAAGGACAAGAGCCTGCCGGTCGAGCTGCTGGTGAAGAACTTCGACCAGTACCAGACCATCCGCATCGACTACCACGACGGCCTGAAGTACCCGCACCTGGTGCGCGACACCAGCAAGCCGGACACCCTGAGCACCCTGCTCAAGGCCCGCTGAGGCCGTTCCGGCCTCATCAGGCACCGCGCTTCCCTTGTTCGCCTCCTCTCCCACTGGTGGGAGAGGAGCGAGGTGAGGGAAGCGCAGGTGGCCGCGCATGCCCGCCCGCGGCAACTCGGCTATACTGCGCTCCCCGCGGGCCACCGCCCCGCGCGGCCACACATGCGCCTGTAGCTCAGCTGGATAGAGTACTGCCCTCCGAAGGCAGGGGTCGTGGGTTCGAATCCCGCCAGGCGCACCATTTTTCCTGCCACCATTCCGTTCCGCCGCGTGCTCGCGGCGATGCCGTTGCGGGCGTCCGGCGCGCATGTCGCGCGGGCGACGAAGCTGTTGGCGACACTCATTGCAATCCGCGCTGGCGCTGGTGAAGATCGGGCGGATGGATCGTGGATGATCCGGCAGCATCCGGGAGCACGGCAGTGACGGCAGCAGGTGGCGAAATTCGCGAGGTGGAGGGGGAGCGGCAAACCACCGGGCTGCTGATCTATCGGGCGAGTCGGCTGGAGAAGCTGCTCGATCCGCTGGTGCAGTTGCTGGCGGTCACCCAGCCGGACAACGTGCTGGCGCCGCAGACCATCATCGCGGCGCATCCGGGCATGCGGCACTGGTTGAACGGGGCGCTGGCGCGCAAGTACGGCGCGGGCGGGATCGCCGCGAACCTCGACATCCTGCTGCCCAGTCCGTGGATCGATCGGCTGGCGCGGCAGCAGCTGGGCCAGCGCGCGGTGTCGTTGCCGCGCTACCAGCGCCAGCACCTGCGCTGGAGCATCCATGAAGTGCTGGGTGGCGACGTGGCGGCGCTGGGCATCAGCGATGCGCGGGTCACCAGCTACCTGCGCGCCGACGGCACGCATCCGTCGGGCGGCGTGGCGGATCAGGCGCGCCGTCGCTTCCAGCTGGCCGACCGGCTGGCGCGGATCTACTCGCAATACCTGGTGTATCGCCCGGACTGGTTGCGCGGCTGGGAACGCGGCCACTTCAGCCTGGTGACCGGAAACGCCGCCGAGCCGGTGCTGGCGTCCACCGAGCAGCGCCTGCTGGCGCCGCTGTGGAAGCACCTGCATGACCGGCTGGGCGCGCATCGCGGCGACGTGGTCGGCGACCTGATCGAACAGCTCGGTCGCGTCGGGGCCGGCGGCGAGGCGCTGCACGTGTTCGGCGTCAGCCACCTGGCGCCGTCCGAGCTGGCGGTGTTGCGCGCGGTGGCGCGGCATCGGCTGGTCGCGTTGTACGTGCCCGATCCCTGCCGCGAATACTGGGGCGGGCTCGGCCGCACGCTGCCCGCGCTGCGGCTGCAGGGCGCCGAGGAACAGGCACGGCTGGACGCGGCCGAAGGCAACGACTACTGGGCGGACCAGGCGCATCCGCTGCTGGCCAGCTGGGGGCGCATGGGCCAGCACTTCATCATGGAGCTCGCCGCGGGCGAGGGCGACGTGTTGTCCGACGTGCGCCATCGCGAAGACGAGCAGGCGCTGCGCGGGATGAATCGTCTGCAGCGCGTGCAGCAGGGCATCCGCGCGCTCGATCCGTCGCTGATGAACGTGCGGCTCGACACGCCGATCGATCGCGCCGCGCGCGCCGACGCATCGCTGCGCGTGCACAGCTGCCACACCCGCCTGCGCGAACTGGAGGTGCTGCGCGACCAGCTGCTGGATGCGATCGCCGGTACCGATGCCGACGGCCAGCCGATCCGTCCCGCCGACATCGTGGTGATGGCGCCGGACATCCAGGCATACGTGCCGCTGATTCCCGCGGTGTTCGGCGTGGCCGGCCATGCCGGCGGGCTGTTGCCGTACCAGCTGGCCGACGTGGCGGTGTCGCGCAGTCACTCGTTGTTCGGCGCGTTCCGCAAACTGCTGGACCTGCCCGGCACGCGGGTCACCGCGCCCGAGGTGGTGGACCTGCTGGCGGTGCCGGAAATCTGCCGACGGCTGGGCCTGGACGCGGCCGGCGTGGACGAGCTGGCCGAATGGCTGAAGGCCAGCCGGGTGGCGTGGGCGCTCGATCCCGCGTTTCGCGCCCGCTTCGGCGTGCCGCCGATCGCCGAGCACACCTTCGGCTGGGCGATGGATCGCATGCTGGCCGGCTACCTGATGGCCGACGCCGCCGAGGCCGAGCGGCAACCGTCGGTGCATCTGCCCGACGGCACCGAGCTGGCGCCGCTCACCGGCATCCACGGCCCGGCCGCGGGCTACCTGGGCGCGCTCGATCATCTGCTGCAGGAAGTGCAGGCGCTGTGCGACCTGTCCGCCGAAACGCGCCGCGCCAGCAGCTGGGCGAGCGAACTGGAGCGCCGCTTCGAGGCGCTGTTCCGCATCGATCCGATGGAGCGGGCGGCCCGCGATGCGCAGGCGATGGTGCTCGGTTTCATCCGCACCCTCGGCAGCGAGCCGGCGGCCGCCGGCGAGGACCCGCTGCTGCACTTCAGCGTGGTGCGCGACCTGCTGGTCGAGCGGCTGTCCGCCGTGCCCGAGCAGCAGCGTTTCCTGATGGGCGGCGTCACCTTCTGCGGCATGGTTCCGCAGCGCGCGATCCCGTTCAAGGTCGTCGCGGTGCTCGGCCTCAACGACGGCGACTTCCCCCGTTCGGGCAGCGACGCGGGGCTGGATTTGATGGCGCGCTATCGCCGCCTGGGCGATCGCGACGTGCGCAGCGACGATCGCTACCTGTTCCTGGAAACCCTGATGTCGGCGCGCGAACGCCTGCACCTGAGCTACATCGGCGAAGGGGTGAAGGACGGCAAGCCACGCAATCCGGCGCCGCCGCTGGCCGAACTGCTGGCCGTGCTGGATGCGGCCGCGGGGCTGCGTCCCGACGACGACGAGGCGGACCGGCCGTGGCTGCTGCGGCATCCGCTGCAGCCGTTCGACAGCCGCTACTTCGACGCCGGCGATGGACGGCTGTTCTCCTACAACGCGCTGTTCGCCGGCATGCATGGCCGCGGCGACCAGGCCGATGTGGCGCCGTTCCTCGACCACGGCGGCGCCGCGGGAATCGACCCCGGCGCGACGATCGCCCTGCGCGAACTGCATGCGTACTACCGCGACCCCGCCAGGCAACTGCTGGAACACCGCATGCAGGTCAGCCTGGACGCGCTCGCCGACGATCGCCTGCCCCAGGACGAACCGATCGAGGCGCGGTTCGCCGCGCTCGACACGGTGGCCAGGAAGCTGTTCTTCAACGACGCGCTGCCGGGTTGGCCGCACGCGGCGTGGCCACCGGCCACCGCGCCGGACTGGCTGCGCCTGGGTGGCGTGATGCCGCCGGGCCGGGCCGGCCAGCAGGCCTGGCAACAGGAAAGCGCCGTGGTCGGCCTGTTGCTGCAGGAAGCCGCGAAGCTGCCCGGTTTCGAACACGCGGCGCCGGCCGGTGGCAGTTGCGGCATCGATGTGCCGATCGGCGGCTACCGCGTGACCGGCCAGGTCACCCACGTCCATCGCAGCGGCATCGACGACGGCGAATGCTGGCAACTGCTGCGCGTGTTCGGCGGCAGCGGCGACCGGCTGAAGAAGGAAGCGGAACTGGGCTTCCGCGAGCGCGTGCCGATGTTCCTCGACTGGGCGCTGCTGCGCCTGCACAGCGCCCGCGCGGGCGGAACGCTGCCCGCGCTGCGGCTGCGTCCGCTGCTGGACGGCGACGAGCGCCCCTGGCAGGACGGCATCAACGACTGGGACGCACGCTTCATGGCGGCCGATGACGCCGGGCGCGCGGCGCTGCTCGGCGAACTCGAACGGCGCCTGCAACGGTTGCTGGGCTGGTGGTTCGAGGCGCAGTCGGCGCCGCGCTGGTACTTCCCGAAGTCGGCGTGGGCGGCGATCAGCGAACGCATCTATCCGAAGAAGCGCACCAGTCGTTCGGGTGACGTCGAGGCCGCCGACGAGCCGGCGCGGATCGACATCGGTTCGAGCTGGATCGCCGGTCATGGCGGCGTGGGCGAACGCGACTATGCACCCGGCTACAGCCACCTGCTGGCCGGTGAGGTGGACTTCGCCGAGGGCAGCGCGGAGCTGGCCGCGCTGGCGGAATTTGCGCTGGCGCTTTATCGCTGCATCAGCTTCGACGCCAGCGTCGAGGTGTCGGCATGAGCACGGCAGCGGTCATCGACTGGCGCAGCCTCGACCTCGCCGATGGCGGGCGCAGCCTGATCGAGGCCAGCGCCGGCACCGGCAAGACCTGGACCATCGCGGTGCTGTATCTGCGGTTGCTGCTGGAGCGGCAGCTGTCGCCGCGGCAGATCGTGGTGACCACGTTCACCGACGCGGCCGCGCAGGAGCTGCGCGAACGCCTGCGTGGCAAGTTGCAGTGGGCGGTGCTGCGCGCCAGCGAGAACCTTGCCGGCGAGAACGACGCCGGCAGCGACGAGGGCAGCGACGGACAATGGCTGCGCGCGCGCTGGCAGGGCGATGCCGAGCTGCGCGTGCGCGATCTGCAGCGCCTGCGCCTGGCCCTGGCGGAGATGGACGTGGCGCCGGTCAGCACGCTGCACAGCCTGTGCCGGCGCATCCTGGCCGATCATCCGTTCGCCTGCGGCGTGGCCTTCGTGATGGGCGACATGGTCCCCGGCGAAGCGCTGCTCGACGAAGTGGCCGCCGACCTGTGGCGGCGCCTGCAGCAGGCCGATGGCGACGACCCGCTGGTGATGCTGGCCGCGCAGGCGGGCGACGAGCTGAGCCTGGCACGACTCACCCGGCGGCTGAAGGTCTGCCTGGCGCCCGGCGTCAGCGTGAAGATGGCATCGGCAGCCGAGGTCGACGCCGTGCTGGACCCGGCGTGGGCAGCGCGGCTGCGCGCCGCCGTCGCCGACGGCACGCATTTCCGCAAGGGCTCGCTGTTGCCGGGATACTGGAGCGAGCTGGCCGACTTCCTCGACGACCGCGCGCGCATGCCTGGCGCGAAGGCGTGCGCTGGGCTGAAGGAAGCCACGGCATTGACCGGCGTGCTCAAGGGCAGCAAGGACAACAGTGAGCTGCTCGCGCTGGCGGTGTTCGCCGAGCGCTGCGCCGAAATCATCGAAAGCCTGCGCGCCGGCTTCTGGCACGAGCTGGCCGCGCTGGCCCGGGCGGAAATGCGCTCGCGCCTCGCCGCGCGCCACCAGCTGACGTTCGACAGCCTGATCCAGTCGGTCGGCGACGCGCTGGCCCGCGAAGCGGAGCGCGCCGGCGATCGTCCGCTGGCCGATGCCCTGTTCAAGGCGTGGCCGGTGGCCCTGGTCGACGAATTCCAGGACACCGACGGCCAGCAGTACGGCATCCTCGATGCGATCTACCGCGAGCGCGACGGCGGCACCCGCGGCCGGCTGGTGATGATCGGCGATCCGAAACAGGCGATCTACCGCTTCCGTGGCGGCGACATCCACGCCTACCAGCGCGCCGCCTCGGCGGTCGCCGCGACGGGCCGGCTGACGCTGGACACCAACCATCGTTCCAGCGCGGCCCTGGTCCGGGCCTTCAACCAGTTCTACGCGGTGGGCGGCACGGCGCTGGACGCCGCGGGCGAGAGTCGCATCGCCTACGAAAGCGTGAACTGGACCGAACGGCGCGCCGGCCAGCCATACACGATCGATGGCGAACCGTGCACCGCGCCGCTGGTGATCCACTACCGCAGCGATCCGCCGTCGTCGCAGCCGGCGCGTCGGGCCGAGGCGCTCGAGGTCTGCGCGAACCAGATCGCCGCCATGCTGCAGTCGGGCACGCATCGCATCGGCGGCGAACCGGTGCAGCCGTCGGACCTGGCCGTGCTGCTGCCCACCGGCAACGACATCATCAGCCTGCGCGATGCGCTGCGCGAACGCGGCGTGCCCTGTGTGACTTCCTCGCGCAGCAGTGTGTTCGACACCGAGGTGGCCCGCGAGCTGCAGGTCGTGCTGTACGCGATCGCGCATCCCGCCGAACTGGGCGCGTTGCGGGCGGCGGTGGCCACGCGGCTGTGGGGCGCCAGCTTCAGCGAGCTGCAGCGCTGGGGCGACGACGTGGCGCAATGGCAACCGGTGGCGGATACCTTCCGCAGCTGGAGCCAGCAGCGGGCCGAACGGGGCATCCTGCACGTGGTCGGCCAGCTGATCGACCGCCTGGCCGCGCGTTACCTGCAGACCATGGCCGGCGAGCGCGTGCTGACCGACCTGCGCCACCTCGGCGAATTGCTGCAGGCGCAGAGCGAGCAGCTCACCGGCATCGAGGAACTGCTGGCATGGCTGAAGCAGTGCCGCGAGGATGGCGCGGCCAGCGACAACGACGCCGCCGACGCGGCGCAGCTGCGCATCGAATCGGACAGCGCCCGGGTGCGCCTGATGACGCTGCACGCGAGCAAGGGCCTGGAGTTTCCCATCGTGTTCCTGCCGCTGATGTGGAATCACGGCGAACGCCCGGGCGACGGCATGTACGTGGTCAACGATCCGCGCAGCGGGCAACGCCTGGCCGAGTTCTCCGCCGCGGCCAGGGCGCGCGAGGCGCAGGACCTGCAGGACGAACGTTTCCGCGTGCTGTACGTGGCGCTGACCCGCGCCATCCACGCCTGTCACCTGTTCGCCTTGCCGCCGCAGCGGCCGGCCAGCGCCAGCAGCAAGACGCCCGCCAGCGGCACGAAGCGCAGTGCGCTGGACGTGATGCTGGAGCGCATCGATCCCGCGCTGGATTCGGCCGAACTGCGAGAGCAGACGTCGAATATCCGCTGGATCGACGGCTGGCATCCGCTGGCGCGACACGACTTCAGCGGTGTCGCCGCGCCTGCCATCGAGCGTCACGCGCGCGCACTGCCGCCGCCGCGCTCCGGCCCGCTGGAGGCGAAGCACAGCTTCACCACGCTGACCCAGGGCGAGCATCGCGACGCGGTGAATCCCGGCGCCGCCGCCGGCGACGAGGATGCAGCGGGCAACGTCGAGCTGGCCGATGCCGACGTCGTGGCGGCGGTCGAGCAGCCTTCCCCGATGGCGGCGGCGGAAGCCCATCCCGGCCTGCTCGCCCTGGCCGCGGTGCGCGGCACCGATTTCGGCAACGCGGTGCATGCGGTGTTCGAGCATCGCGAGGTGGGCGCGCCGATGTCGGCGCAACGCGAGTTGATCGCCCAGTGCCTGCGCGACGCCGGCGTGCGGCGCAAGGACATCGAGCAGTCCGACCTGGTCGACCTGCTGGTCAGCCGCATCCAGGATGCGCTGGACGCGCCGCTGGGCATCGCGGCGTATCCCGCGTTGTGCCTGGCCGACCTTGCCGCGGCCGACCTGCGCGCCGAGATGGGCTTCCACTTTGCGCTGGATCGCGTGTCGATGCCACGCCTGCGCGCCGCCTGCGCCGCCCATGGCGAAGCCGAGCTGGTGCCGGCCAGCCAGCGCGTGCTGAGCGGCCTGATGAACGGCAAGATCGACCTGATCTTCCATCACCACGGGCGTTATCACGTGCTCGACTACAAGGGCAACTACCTGGGCGACACCCTGGCCGACTACGCGGGCGAGGCCTTGCGCGCACAGATGGACGCCAGCCACTACCGCTTCCAGGCGCTGCTCTACACCGTCGCCGTGGATCGCTACCTGCGCCAGCGACTCGGCGCGGACTACCGCCGCGAAGAACAGCTGGGCGAATGCGTCTACCTGTTCATCCGCGCGGCGGGGCTGGCGCCCGACGCGGGCATCTGGCGGCATCGCTTTTCTTCCGACCTGCTCGACGCGGTCGGCGAGGTGCTTGCCTCCGGCTCGGCCAGCGAGGAGGTCGCATGAACACGCCCGCACGCAGTTACCACTTCCGTCGCTTCGCCGGCGACGTTGCGCCGCCCGACGCGTGGCGCATGCTCGACGCCACGGTGGCGCGCTGGGTGCTGGCGCACGGCGGCTCGCCGTTGCTGGCGCGGATCGCCGGCTGGGCCAGCCATGCGGAAGGGCATGGCGACAGCGCGCTGCTGCTGAATGGCGAGGCGGCGGCGCGCCACGGCATGCGGGCTTGCTCGGACGAGGACATCGCCGCGTTGCGCGCCGAGCCGATGGTGGCGCTGGCTGGCGCCGGCGACGCTGGCGGCACGCCCTTCGTGCTCGATCCGCCGCACTTCTATCTGCGCCGCAACTACCTGCATGAAACCGCCGTCGCCCGGCATGTGCGCCAGCGCCGCGCGTCGTCGCTGCCGGCCGGCGAGGTCGATCCGGCGGCGATCGACGCGCTGTTCCATGGCGACTCCGACGAGCGGGTGCAGCCGCAGCGCCAAGCCGTCGCCCAGGTACCAGGCAAGCGCCTGTTCGTGCTGACCGGCGGCCCCGGCACCGGCAAGACCACCACCGTGCTGCGCATGCTGATGATGCTGATCAGGGAACGCACCGCGCGGATGCAGGCGGCGCCCACGATCCGCATCGGCGCGCCCACCGGCAAGGCCGCGCAACGCCTGTCCGAGTCCCTGCGCGACGGCGTCGCACGGATGCGCGCCCACGCGGATGCCGCACGCGATTTCGACTGGCAGGCGCAACTCGACGGCGCGCTGGGCGCCGAGGCCAGCACCCTGCATCGGTTGCTGGGCAGTCGTGGCCGGCATGGCGGTTTCGTCCACCACGCCGACAACCCGGTGCCCGCCGACATCGTGATCGTGGACGAGGCCTCGATGGTCGACCTGGCCATGCTGCGCAACCTGCTCGACGCGCTGCGCGAGGACGCCGCGCTGATCCTGGTCGGCGACGCCGACCAGCTCACCTCGGTCGGCACCGGTTCGGTGCTGCTCGACCTGGTCGGCGCGATGGAAGCCGAACATGCGCCGGACCTGGTGCGCCTGAGCCACAGCTTCCGCGCCGACCAGTCACTGGTGCCGATCAACGAGGCGATCCGCCGCGGCGACGCGGACGCGTTCGCTGCCGCGTGGCGCACCGCCGGCGACAAGGCGCTCCGTCGCCCGCTGGCCGACGCGCAGGATCTGGCCCGGGCGCTGGCGCGCTGGAGCACGGCGCTGGCCACGACGCTGCAGGAGGCGGGCGCGCTCGACGTGGTGGCAAAGGCCGACCAGCGCGGCGTGCTGGCGGCGCTGGATGCGTTGCGCCAGCGCCAGTTGCTGTGCGCATTGCGCGAGGGCGAGTTCGGCGCCGCGACGGCCAACGCGATCATCGAGCGCAGGCTGAAAGGTCGCCTGGGCGTGGCGCCGGATGACCAGTGGTATCCCGGCCGCGCGGTGATGATCACCCGCAACGACTACACCGCCGGCCTGTTCAACGGTGACGTGGGCCTGTGCCTGCGCGACGAAAACGGCAACCTGGCGATCTGGTTCGAAGTGACCGTGCAGGGTGCCACCGCGATCGATGGCGAGACGCTGGCCGTGGGCGCGGCCCATCACGTCGGTCGCCGCGCCGTCAGCTTTGCGCCGGCCGGCCTGCCCGAACACCAGGGCGCGTTCGCGGTGACCATCCACAAGAGCCAGGGTTCCGAATACGACCACGTCGCCGTGCTGCTGCCGCCGGACCCGCAGCACCGCATCCTGTCGCGGCAGCTGCTGTACACCGGCATGTCGCGGGCCAGGCAGGGCCTCGAGTTGTGGGCTGCCGACGCGGCCTGCGACACCGCGCTGGCCACGCCGGTGCGTCGTGCCAGCGGACTGGCCGCGCGCATCGCCTGACGCGCGCGGCCGAGTCCGCGGTCAGAACACCCCGAGCAACCAGAGCACCAGCACGATCACCACGAGCAGGCCCAGCCCGCCCACCGGGCGGTAACCCCAGGAACGGCTGTAGCCCCAGGTCGGCAGCGCGCCGATCAGCAGCAACACGAGGACGATGACGATCAGCAGCGACAGGGACATGGGGACTCCTCGATGCGCGCGCCCCCGATGGGCGCGGCGGCCACCGCGGTGAGGCGGTGCAGGCAGACCATCGCAGGCGCGCGGTGGATGAATCGTCAAGCGGCGCGGCCCGGGTGATCACGAGGCAGTCACGGCAGCGCTCGCGGGTGCCACGACTTCCGGCCAGCATCGCCAGCGCGAACGGCCCGCCGCTGCCGCAACGCAGCAAGCCTGCCGCGCCTCGTCCGTAGTAGCTTGCGTGGCAACGGGGCAGCCATCATCGACCCCGGGGGGACGGACGTTGCGGCAGGTGGGGCAGGCCCGGCCAGCGGGACATGTGCCTGTCATGCACGGACGACAATAATGAAACGCCGCCTTCGCTGGCGGCTCGCGCATTTCCTGGGGAAATCATGTCGAATCCGAATCCGCGTGCAGACGTCCTGGCGTCACCTCGCAACTGGTTGTCCTGGTCGATCCGCTGCCTGTTGCTGGGGCTGGCGCCCATGGCGGTGCAGGCGCAACAGGCAGGCGATGCGCCGGTGCCGGCGGACAGTGCGCCGTCGGTGGCCAACGCGATCAATCTCAACCGGGTCACCGTGACCGCGCAGAAGCGCGAGCAGCAGGTGGTCGACGTGCCGATCTCGATCTCGGCGTACTCCGATGATTTCATGCGGCGCTTCGGCATCAGCGACGTGGAGACGCTCAGCCGCTACGTGCCCGGCGTGCAGGTGCAGGTGCAGAGCCCGAACAACCCCGGCATCGCGGTGCGCGGCATCACCACCGACGATGGCGCGGCGACGGCGGCCAGCCGCGTGTCGATCTTCCAGGACGGCGTGGACATCAGCCGTTCGCGCGGCTCGATGGTGTCGCTGTTCGACATGGACCGCGTCGAGGTGCTGCGCGGACCGCAGGGCACGCTGTTCGGCCGCGGCGCCGAGAGCGGGGCGATCTCGCTGATCCAGAACAAGGCGCAGGCCGGCAACTCGGGCGGCTTCCAGAGCGAGTTCGGCAACTTCTCCAGCCGCAAGCTCACCGGCTGGATCAACACGCCGATCTCCGACAACGTCTTCGCCCGGGTGGCGGTGCACAACGCCTACCACGACGGCTACGTCGAGAACCTCAGCGGTGGCCGGCTCAACGGCGAGGACACCAAGGCGATCCGCGCCAGCCTGCACTTCAACGTGGGCAGCGGCAGCGGCATCGACCTGATCGCGAACTACCAGCGCGACGCCCCGCCGGGCACCGACTTCCACAGCGGCATCGTGCCGAACCGCTACGGCTCGACCGACGTCTACGGCGCGGCCGATCTCGATCACGGCGACCAGCTGGGACTGCGTCGCAAGGTCTACGGGCTCACCGCGATCGGCGACTTCGCGCTGAGCGACAGCTGGCGGCTGTCCAGCACCACCGGCCTGCGCAAGTTCAATTCGCTGGAGAAGTTCGACGCCGACGGTTCGCAGGTCAACATGCTGAACTTCGCCGAGCATTCGAAGAGCCACCAGCTGAGCCAGGAGCTGCGCCTGAACTACGACGCCGGCGGCAGCTTCACCGGCTTCTTCGGCGCCAACTATTTCTACGAGAACGGCAGCGAGGCGGTGCCGTTCAGCACCGACGAACGCAGCCTGCTGCTGCAGCTGCTGGCGCTGGCGCCGACGCTCGACGGGCTGTCCGACTCCACCCGCCAGCTGATCGCCCTGCTGGGCCCGGCGCCGCCGCTGCTCGACGCCAACTACCAGCCGAACCAGCCCTACAGCGCGATCCCGCTGCTCGGCGTGCCGCTGAACACCAACGAGCAGGAGGCGTATACCAACTACGGCCGCACGCGCTCGTACGAGGCGTTCGCCGACGGCACCTGGCGCATCAATGACCGCTTCGACATCACCGGCGGCCTGCGGGTCAGCCGCGAGGAGCAGGCCGGCGCCTACCAGGTCACCAACGCCTCGCCCGCGTCGGGCATCGGTACCACGCTGGCGCTGTTCGGCGCGGGCTTCAACGGCGTCACCGGACCGAACAACCTGTTCGTGCCGACCAACGGCCGGCTGCACAACGAACACGACAGCACCTCGGTGGTCGGCCGCCTGATCGGCAGCTTCCACATCAACGAGGACACCAACAGCTACCTCAGCGTGTCGCGCGGGCGACGGCCCAACGTGCTGGCCTTCAACGTCAACGAGGCGGGCACCGGCTACGACAAGGTGGTGCTGCCGGCCGAGACCATCCTGAGCTACGAAGTGGGCCTGAAGGGCGAAGGCGACGGTGGCCGTTTTGCCTACGACCTTTCCGCGTTCTATTACGACTACAACAATTTCCAGAGCACCGCGTTCCAGGGCGGCCGGCTGCTGACGCTCAACGCAGGCCGCGCCAAGGTGCCGGGCTTCGAAGCCTCGTTGCAGCAGGCATTCAGCGATCGCTTCAGCGGCTTCTTCAACTACAGCTACCTGCACGCGCGTTTCGCCGACAAGGACAACCAGGGTCGCCAGCAGGGCTACGCCGGCAACCACCTGCGGCTGGCGCCGGACCACACCGTGGCGATCGGCGTGCAGTGGAACCAGCCGCTGGCGGAAGGTCGCAACCTGTACGTGCGGCCCAGCTACACGTGGCGCTCGAAGATCTATTTCGAGGACAACAACAATCCCGCCTATGTGCAGCCGGCGTATGGCCTGCTGAACCTGCGCGCGGGGGTCACCTTCGACAAGGGACGCTGGGATCTTTCGGTGTGGGGCGCCAACCTGCTCGGCAAGAAGTACCTGGTGGATGCCGGCAACGTGGGCGAGAACTTCAACCTGGCCACCTACATCCCCGGCGCGCCGCGGACCTTCGGCATCGGCATCAGCGGCAAGTTCTAGCCGATGCGCAAGCGTCGCATCGTGCTGGCGGTGGTGCTCGCGCTGGGCGCCGTCGCGGCGCTCGGGCCTCGCGCAAGGAAGCGCGAGCTGACGGTGACGCTGCCGCCAGTGCCCGATGCACCGCAGCGGCTGCAGGCCTGGGTGGACGCCCACGAGGCCGCCCAGCCGGGCATCCGCCCGGACAACCAGGCGCGCATCGTCTGGGCCGATCCGCAGCATCCGGCGCGCACCGCCTGCGCCATCGTCTACCTGCACGGCTTCGGCGCCAGCCAGGGCGAGGGCGCGCCGGTGCATCGCGAACTGGCCCGCGATTTCGGCTGCAACCTCTACCTCAGCCGGCTGCCCGGCCACGGCCTGGCCGCGGCGGACGCGATGCGCGGGCTGGATGCGCAGCAACTGGTCGACGGCGCGGCGCGGGCGCTGGCGATCGGTCACGCACTGGGTGACCGGGTCATCGTGATCGGCACCTCGATGGGCGGTGCGCTGGCGATGCAACTGGCCGCGCAACAGCCGCAGGCGGTGGACGCGCTGGTGCTGTGGTCGCCACTGGTGCGCGAACGCGACGACCGGCTGGCGCCGATGTTCTGGCCATGGGGCGGCACCTTTCTGCGTTATGCCTACAACCACGGCGACGAGGTGGTGCCGCAGACGGGTGATTCGGCGTACTGGTCGAAGGCGATCCACATGGACGGCTATCGCAGCGTGGCGGTGCTCAGCCGCAGCGTGCTCAACCCGCGCATGTTCGCGAAGATCCATGCGCCGGCGTTCGTGGGCTACTACTACCGCGACGAGAAGAACCAGGACCCCACGGTGTCGGTGCCGGCGATCCTGGGCATGTTCGACCAGCTGGGCACCGCGGCGAAGTATCGACGCAAGCAGGACTTCCCCGATGCCGACGCGCACGTGATCGCCTCGTCGGTGTATTCGAAATCGGTCGAGTCGGTGCACCGGCGCAGCCGCGATTTCCTGCACGACGTGGTCGGGCTGCCCTATGCGGGCGGCGGACACTGAGCGGCGGAGCCACCATGCATCGCCTATGCTTCGCCATCGCCGTTTTCTGTGGAGTGTTCATGCCCGTCGTCGCCACCGCCGCCGAGAAGCCGCTGGCCGCAAAAGTGCTGGTGATCGGCCACCGCGGCGCCAGCGCCCTGCGTCCCGAACACACGCTGGCCTCGTATGAAAAGGCCATCGTCGACGGCGCCGACTACATCGAACCGGACCTGGTGATGACGAAGGACGGCGTGATGGTGGCGCGCCACGAGAACGAGATCGGCAGCACCACCGACGTGGCCAGCCATCCGGAATTCGCCGCCCGCAAGACCCGCAAGACCATCGACGGCGTGGCGGTCGACGGCTGGTTCAGCGAGGACTTCACCCTGGCCGAGCTGAAGACGCTGCGCGCGCGAGAGCGGCTGCCCAGGCTGCGCAGCACGCAATACGACGGCCAGTTCCCGATCGCCACGCTGGACGAGATCATCGCGTTCGTGGCGGCCGAATCGGCGGCACGCGGGCGCGTGATCGGAATCATCCCGGAGATCAAGCACGGCACTTACTTCCGCGGCATCGGCCTGCCGATGGAAGACGAGCTGCTGGCCACGCTGGCCGCACACGCCTATACGCGCACGGCGCCGGTGGAGATCCAGTCATTCGAGATCGGCAACCTGCAGTACCTGCACGCCAAGCTGGCCGACGGCACGCACGGCAACGTCCGGCTGCTGCAGTTGCTGGGCGACGCCGACGAGCAGCCGTACGACGTGGCCGCCGCGGGCGGCAAGCTCGACTACGGGCAGATGATGACGCCGGCCGGGCTGCGTACCATCGCCACCTACGCGAACGCGATCGGCCCCGGCATCCGCGCGATCATCCCGCTGAAATTCGACCACCTGCTGGGCGAGCCCACCGCGCTGGTGCACGACGCGCACGCGGCCGGCCTCGAGGTGCATCCGTACACGTTCCGGCCCGAGAACTATTTCCTGCCGCTCGACCGGTGGCAGGGCATCGATCCGCGCAACTTCAACGAGGCCGGTTCGATCGCCGAGATCCGCACCTATCTCGCCACCGGCATCGATGCGTTCTTCACCGACGACCCGGCGATCGGGCGCAAGGCGCTGGACGGGATGGACAACAGCAAGTAAGGGGACTGAGGGGCGAGAGAACAACTCTCGCCCCTCGTTCCGGCCAGGATCTTCAGCGGGCGGCGATCTGGAACTGCTGCTTCGTCACCGGCTTGCCGTCGAGCGAGATCTCGACCTGGTACTTGCCGGCCGGCCACAGGTCGGGGTTCTGCACCTTGAACGTGGTGATCGCCGGGCCATCGGTGGCGATCGACTGGCTGATGTTGCTGACCAGCTGGCCCTGGCCTTCCAGGTAGCTCCACTTCGCGTTGAGCGTGGCGCCGCCGGTGCTGCCTTCGGTGGCGACGCTGGCGTAGATCGCCTTGTCGTTGCTGGCAAAACTGTCGCCGGGGCGGGTGACCTGGTGGTCGGCGTTCACCGCGCTGCCCAGGGTGAGCTTGGCCACGCTGAACGGCGTGGGCGGCGGCAAGGTGGAGGCGGCAACCGCGATGCTGGCGGCGGTGGCTGGCGCCAGCGCGCTGGATGCCGCCGGTGAAACGGGCGCCTGCGCCACCGGTGCCGTGGAAGCCGGCGCCGGCGTGGGGGCGGGCGCAGGGGGCTCGCTCTTGCCGCAGGCGCTCAGCAGCAGGGCGCCGGCGAAGGCGACGCTGCAAAGCGCGCCGGAACGCGGGAAGGATGTCATGCAGGTTTTCATGGGAACTCCGCTGTCGATCACGTGGCGGCGACCCGTCGCGGGTGTGGCCAGTGCAGCGAGGCTAGCTCGACGGATCTGAAGCGCCGATTACCGGGAGTTGCCGCGGCCGCTGAACTTTCACGCGGCGGCCACGCCCCGCGCGGACCGCTACTGGCGCACCGTGCGCGGATTGCCCGGCGTGGCCGGCGTGCTGCTGCGGAACGGGTTGATGTCCAGCCCGCCGCGGCGGGTGTAGCGCGCGTACACGCTGAGCTGCCGGGGCGCGCAGCGCTGCGTGAGGTCGACGAAGATGCGCTCCACGCACTGCTCGTGAAACTCGTTGTGGGTGCGGAACGAGACCAGGTAGCGCAGCAGGCCCGCATGGTCGATCGGCGCGCCGCGATAGGCGATCTGCACGCTGCCCCAGTCGGGCTGGCCGGTGACCGGGCAGTTCGAGCGCAGCAGGTGCGAGACCAGGGTTTCGGCCACCGGCGTCGCCGTGGCGTCGGCTTGCAGGAAGTCCGCGTCCGGCGGTCCGTAGCTGTCGATGGCGATGTCCTGCTCATCGAGCAATTGGCCGTCCAGAACGCTCACCGGCAGGCTGGCGCCGCCGGCGGCATGCAGCTGCACGTTCACCACGGCTCCCGCCGCGGCGGACAGGTCGTGCAGCAAGGTGTCGGTGAGGCTGGCCGCATCGGCGATGCGTTCCTGGGCGAAGCCGTTGAGATACAGCTTGAACGACTTCGACTCGATGATGTTGGGCGAGGCCGCCGGCACGTGGAACTCGGCCAGCGCCACCTGCGGCTTGCCGCGCAGGTCGAGCCACGACAACTCGTAGGCGTTCCAGATGTCCACGCCGTGGAACGGCAGCACCTCGCCCAGGCCGATCTCGGCGCGCTTGTCGGCGCGGGGGATCGGAAACAGCAGGCCGGGATCGTAACGGTCGGCGTAGACGGTGTCCTTGCCGAGCGGGGAATGTTCGGGAGTGCTCATGCGGTGGAGTTTAACTGCTCGCGCTCCGGCTTCTTGCGTTCAGGCACTTCGACGTCAAAAGCACCCCACCCCGGCCCTCCCCTGCAGGGCAGGGGAGGGAGTTCACGAGTACGCGGCAGGCTCTACACGTTGACCATGTGCATCATCGAGTCGACGTAGCGGTTGCCGGCGACGGCATCGGGCGGGAAGATCGCGTCGATGGCGGCGAGTTCGGCGGCGGTGAGCCGCACGTCGAGCGCGCCCAGGTTTTCGTCCAGCCGCGAGCGCTTGCGGGTGCCGGGAATCGCCAGCACTTCGTCGCCCTGCGCCAGCACCCAGGCCAGTGCCAGCTGCGCCGGCGAGCAACCCTTGTCGGCGGCGAGCGACTTCACCTGCTCGACCAGCTGCAGGTTGCGGGCGAAGTTGTCGCCGATGAAGCGCGGGCTGGTGCGGCGGTAATCGTCGGCGTCGAAATCGTCGGGCGAGCGGATCGCGCCAGTGAGGAAGCCGCGGCCCAGCGGCGAGTAGGCGACCAGGCTGACACCGAGCCGGCGGCAGGCGTCGAGCATGCCGTTGTCCTGCGGATCGCGCGTCCACAGCGAGAATTCGCTTTGCAGCGCCGCGATCGGATGCACCTTGCAGGCGCGTTCCAGCGTGGCGCCGGACGCTTCGCTGAGGCCCAGGTAACGCACCTTGCCGGCGGTGACCAGTTCGGCCATCGCGCCCACGGTTTCCTCGATCGGCACGTTCGGGTCGACGCGGTGCTGGTAATACAGGTCGATGGTGTCGATGCCCAGGCGCTTGAGGCTGGCGTCGCAGGCGGCGTGCACGTAGTCGGGTCGGCCGTTGACGCCACGTGCCTGCGGGTTGTCCGGGTCGCGCACGATGCCGAACTTGGTGGCGATGAAGGCCTGCTCGCGGCGGCCCCTGATCGCCTTGCCGACCAGCACCTCGTTGGTGTGCGGGCCGTACATGTCGGCGGTGTCGAGCAGGTTCAGGCCGCGATCCAGCGCGTGGTGGATGGTGGCGATCGATTCGGCGTCGTCGTGGGCGCCGTAGAACGCGCTCATGCCCATGCAGCCGAGGCCGAGGGTGGAGACTTGCGGGCCGTGGCGGCCGAGCGTGCGGGTCTGCATGGTGTCGCTCCGTGGGGTGAAGGTGGATGCATGGTGCGCCCGGACGCCCATCGGATAAATGCTCAATAATGGCCATCACCATTCAATCAACGGCAACAATGGCCATGGACCGACTCGAAGCGATGCGGTTGTATACGCGGATCGTCGAACTGGGCAGTTTCACCGCCGCGGCGGACGACCTGAACCTGCCGCGCGCCACCGTCACCCATGCGATCAAGCGGCTGGAGGCACGGCTCGGCGCGCAACTGCTGTTGCGCACCACCCGGCGCGTGCGCAGTACCCGCGATGGCGAGACCTATTACGGGCATTGCGTGCGGCTGCTGGCCGACATGGACGAGGTGGAGGCGGATTTCCGCGAGGCCCTGGTGCAGCCGAAGGGCCGCCTGCGCGTCGACCTGCCGGCGACGCTGGCGCGGCTGCTGGTGATTCCCGCGCTGCGCGATTTCTTCGCGCGCTACCCGCAGATCCAGCTCGATATCGGCACTGGCGACCGCTTCGTCGACCTGGTCCGCGAGGGCGTCGATTGCGTGCTGCGCATCGGCGAGCTGGGCGATTCGGGCATGGTCGGCCGCCGCGTGGGTGTATTGCAGCAGGTCACCGTGGCCAGCGCCGCCTACGTGCGCCGGCATGGTCAGCCCGAGTCGCTGGCCGCGCTGCACGATGGCCACCTGGCGGTGAACTGGGTGTCGCCGACCACCCATCGCGCCGAGCCACTGGAATTCATGGTGGGCCGCAAGCGGCGCGAAGTGACCTTGCCCGGTTGCGTCAGCGTCAGCGGCGTGGATGCCTATCTCGGTTGTTGCGAGGCCGGCCTGGGCATCACGCAGATGCCGCGCTATCGCATCGGCGATGAATTGAAGAGCGGCCGACTGCGCGAAATCCTGCCGGCACATCCGCCGCCGCCATTGCCGATGACCATCCTGTATCCGCAGCAGCGGCAGATGCCCGCGCGCCTGCGCGTGTTCGTCGACTGGCTGGTGGGATTGACGGCGGAGCAGCGCTGAAGCCTGATGCTCCTCCCCCTGCGCGCAGGGGGAGGTTGGGAGGGGGTTGCCCGGGCTGGCGAGGGGCTGAAGATCAAGAGCGAACCCCACAGCTGAAGCACTCCCTGCGGTAGCCCGAACCTCTCCTGCGTTGCCCCAAGGGAATTTCCTGCGGTCGCAGGAAAGCCGGCCATCAGGAAGCGCGGGGCGGGCCGGGACGTGGCGCGCTGGTGCCCAGCGTGTCGCTGGTCAGCGGGGCGCCGGCGGTGATCAGGGCGCCGCGCTGCTCGGCCAGAGGCAGGCGCAGCATGCAGTCCTCGAAGCGGGCCAGTTTCTGGAACGCGGGCTGGGCCTGTACCTGCGCCACCAGGGCGGCCATCAGCGGCCAGCGTTCGGCATCGATCGCGTAGCGCACGAACGAGGCGGTGCGGAAGAAGCTGGCGAGGCTGATGTCGGCGATCGACAGTGCGCCGAACACGAAGCCGTCGTCGGGCAGTTGCTGCTCCAGATAATCGAGCGCGGCAGGAATCTCCACTTCGAGCGCGTGCTGTACCACGACCTCGTTCGGGGCTTCGCCGAAGATGTGGCGCTTGATCGCCAGCTGGTGGAACAGCCGCCAGATCAGGCCGTCGGCCAGCCGCGTGTCGGCGTACTCCTCCAGCCAGCGGGCGCGGGCGCGATCGGCGATATCGCGGGGATAGAGCGAGGGCGTGGGGTGCTGGTCCTCCAGGTACTGGCAGATCACGCTGGAGTCGCTGAGCACCAGGTCGCCATCCACCAGTACCGGGATGCGGCGCAGCGGGCTGAGCCGGCTGAATTCGTCGTTGCCGACGAACGGTGCGATCGGATCGACTTCGTATTCCAGCCCCTTCAGTTCGAGGCAGGCCAGCACCTTGCGCACATAAGGGGAAATGTAGTTGCCGATGATTCTGAGGCGCTGCGTCACGGGGCATCTCCTCCGGAACGGATGCCGCAGCGTGCGATGGCCGCCGCCCGCGCGTCAAGCTGGCCGGCCCGCGGCGCCGTGGTCGGTCGTCACAAGCGACCGATGTCCGTGCGGCAGCGTATTTTTGCGGTATGGGCCCACAGTCGGGACCAATGGCAGGGGTGCCATTGGTCATGCGCAGGCTAGCATCAGGTGTTCGAGTACATCTGGGCCAGGGTCGGCAGTCGCAGCAATCCGCTTTCGCAAGGGGAACGCAACATGAGTTTGATGATCGGCAGTTCGCGCGTGCTGGGTGCGCTGGTATTGGGGTCGTTGTCCGCCGGTGTCGCCGCGCAGGGGCGAACCCTGAGCGCGAACGACTATGCGCAGGCAGAGCGTTTCATGGGTTACAACACCGCGCCGCTGGTCGACCACGCGGTGCAGAAGGTCGACTGGCTCGACGCCGGTCATTTCTGGTACGTCGACCACGACGCCTCCGGCGACCACTTCGTCCGGATGGACGTGGCCAGTGGCAAGACCGCGCCGTTGTTCGACCAGGCCAAGCTGGCGGCGGCGCTGGGCAAGGTCGGCGGCAAAAGCGTCGACGCCGGCAAGCTGCCGGTGCGCAGCTACAAGCTGATGGCTGACGGCCGCATCGATGTCGGCGTGCGGGGCAAGCATTACGCGTGTGACCTCGCCGCCGTCGAGGCCAGCTGCGCCGATCTTTCGAAGCTGGTGAAGACCGGCGACGAACCGGGCGCGCTGTCGCCCGATGGCAAGAGCGAGGCGTTCATCCGCGACTGGAACCTGTGGCTGCGCGACGTCGCCAGCGGCAAGGAAACCCAGCTCACCACCGATGGCGTCGAAGACTTCGGTTACGCCACCGACAACGCCGGCTGGAAGCACACCGACAACGCGATCGTCGAGTGGTCGCCCGATTCGAAGCAGATCGCCACCTTCCAGCAGGACCAGCGCAAGACCGGCGAGATGTACCTGGTCAGCACCCGGGTCGGCCATCCGAAGCTGGAGAAGTGGAAGTACCCGCTGGTTGGCGACAAGGACGTGACGATGATCGAGCGCGTCATCATCGATGTCGCCGCGAAGAAGGTCACCCGCCTGCAGATGCCGCCGGACCAGCACCGCTCCAGCCTGTGCGACGACGTCAGCTGCGGCCCCGAAGGTGGCTGGGACGACGTGAAGTGGGCGGCCGACGGCAAGACCCTGGCCTTCGTCTCCACCTCGCGCGACCACAAGCACGAATGGTTCCGCATCGCCGACACCGCCACCGGCAAGGTGCGCACCGTGTTCGAGGAGAAGGTGCCGACGTATTACGAGAGCGGCAATGGCGCGGTGAACTGGCGCTACCTGCCCGAGACCCACGAGGCGATCTGGTTCAGCGAGCGCAACAACTGGGGCAACCTGTATCTCTACGACCTCAACACCGGCAAGCTCAAGCGCGCGATCACCAGGGGCGACGGCAACGTCACCGAGGTGCTGAAGCTCGATGCGAAGACGCGCACCGTGTGGTTCCGTGGCGTCGGCCGTACGGCGGGCGTGAATCCCTACTACCAGCAGTTCTTCAAGGTCAGCCTGGACGACGGCAAGCCGGTGCTGCTGACGCCGGAGGCAGCCGACCACACGGTCACGCTGTCGCCGGACGGCAAGGCCTTCGTCGACGCGTACTCCACCCCCACCACGCCGCCGGTCACCGTGCTGCGCAGCGCCGACGACGGCCGCAAGCTGGCCGACGTGGCCACCGCCGACATCACCCGGCTGAAGGCCATCGGCTGGGTGCCGCCGATTCCGTTCACGGTGAAGGGCCGCGACGGCAAGACCGATCTGTACGGCATGATGTTCAAGCCGACCCACTTCGATGCCTCGAAGAAGTACCCGATCATCGACTACATCTACCCGGGTCCGCAGACCGGTTCGGTGCGCGGGCGCAGCTTCTCCTCCGCCCGCGCCGACCACCAGTCGGTGGCCGAGCTGGGCTTCATCGTGGTGGCGATCGACGGCATGGGCACGCCGTGGCGTTCGAAGGCCTTCCACGACGCCTACTTCGAGCATGTCGAGGACAACACCTTGCCCGACCAGGTGGCCGGGCTGAAGGAACTGGGCAAGAAGTATCCGTGGATCGATCTCGACCGCGTCGGCGTGTGGGGCCACTCCGGCGGCGGCAACGCCACCGCGGGCGCGATGTTCCACTACCCGGACTTCTTCAAGGTCGGCTGGGCCGAGAGCGGCAACCACGACAACCGCAACTACGAGGACGACTGGGCCGAGAAGTGGCAGGGCCTGCTGGTCAACGACAAGGACGGCAAGACCAACTATGACGCCCAGGCCAACCAGAGTTTCGCGAAGGACCTCAAGGGCCACCTGATGCTGGTTCACGGCACGATGGACGACAACGTGCCGCCGTCGAACACCTTGCTGGTGGTCGATGCACTGATCAAGGCGAACCGCAACTTTGATTTGCTGATGATCCCCAACGCCCACCACGGTTACGGCGAAGCCACTCCGTATGCCACCCGTCGTCGCTGGGATTACTTCGTGCAGTACCTGGCCGGCAATACGCCGCCGGTGGAGTATCAGCTGAAGGCGTGGCCCTGGCGTTGAACCCGGGCTCGACGCCGTGACGACACGGCGTCGAGCCAACTCGGAGGATTGCCCTGATCCTCAGCGCAGGCTGGTCTTCTGTGCCAGCCCCTTGGCCAGGGCTTCGTCCAGCAACTGGCTCATCGACTGATCGGCCGCCTGCTGCGCCTGCTGTTGCTGGCGGTCGATTGCCTCTTGTTGCTTCTCGAAGCCGGCCTGTTGGGCTTCGAGCGCCTTTTGCTGGGCGGCCAGGCGTGCTTCCAGTTCGGCGTGGCGTTGGTCGAGCCGCGCCTGCGCCGCGTCCATCTCGTCCTGCCGTGCATCGAGTTTGCGCTGCTGCGCCTGTGAATCCGCTCCGTTCGCAGCGACCGAGGCGATCTGCGCCGCCATCTTCGCCTGTTGCCGCGCCAGCCCGGCTTGTTCCCGTGCGAAGGCGGCATCCTGCGCAGCAAGCCCGGCCTGCCTGCCGGCGATCGCGCCCTGCTGGCCGGCGAGCTCGCCCTGTTGCCGGGCCAGCGCGGTCACCGGTGCGTAGATGCGGCTGGCACGTTCCAGCATGGCCTTGTCGTGGATCACGTAGGCCTCGCTGCCGCGACGAAACCACAGTATCGACTTGTTGGTGGCGCGGAGCTTCTTCACTGCATCGAGATCGGCGTTCGAGCCGTTGATGGTGATCATCGAGTCGCCATCGAACAGGGCGAAGCCATTGTTCGCGTGATCCGTGGTGTCGATGCTGACGTGCCGCGCGGAGAAGCCGCTGTCGCTAGGCGGCGCGGGCGGCGGCGGTGGCGGCGGCGGTGGGCTCATCGCCGGCAGTGCCGGCGGGGCCGGTGGCGGTGGTGGCGGCGTGACGGACGGGGCGGACGAATGCATCGGCGCCATCGGGGCGAGCGGTGCCAACGGTGCCAACGGTGCCACTGCGGCCGTGCTGGTCACCGCCGCCTTCGCGTTGTCGTGCTGGTTGCCGGCGGCGGTGACGCGGTAGGGCAGCACGCCGATCAGGGCGATCGCGGCGACGAGCAGCCAGCCGCGTGCGCGGGACGTTGGCTGGTTTGCGGTTTGCTGAAGCATGGTCAGTCGCCTCTTCAGGTTGTGGAAGGTGGGGGATGCGCCGGCCAGGCCGGCATGGACGGGTTGCGCCACGCCGAGGCGCAACAGCAGGCGGCCGTAGTCCTGTGGGGTGGCCTGGTCGTGCTGCACGACCTGCGCGTCGCAGGCCGACTCGCGGTTCAGTGCGTATTCGCGCATCGCCCAGCGCACCAGCGGGTGGAAGCAGAACAGCCATTGCGCGAGCGCCGGAATCCAGCCCAGCCAGAGGTCGCCGCGGCGCAGGTGGACAAGTTCGTGGGCCAGCGCCATCGAGGACTCGTCGGCATTCAGCGCGTCGCGCGCCGGCAGCAGCACGGTGGGCTGCCACAGGCCGATGACCTGGGGCGACACGATCGCGTCCGATACGCGAAGCTGCGGGCAGCGGCGCAGGCCGAGTTGACGGGACTTGCGCAGGCACAGCGCCTGCATCGCCCGGTCGCCGATCGCTTGCGAGTCGTGCAGAACCTGTCGCGTGGCGCGCCATTCGCGCAGGCTGCGCGAGGCCAGCCACAGCAGCGCGGCCAGCCACAGCGCGATCACGGCGGCACGCCAGGAAAGCACGGGTGTGATGGCCACGACGGTGGGCGAGGTATGCAGCACGGTCTCATGGCCGGCCAGCACCATGGCGTTGTAGGAGACGGGATGAGCAACCTGCACCGTCGCTTCCACCGCCGGCGCCGGCAACCACGGAAGTTCCACCGGCGCATGCCACAGCAGGCCCAGCAGCAGTTGGGCGCCAACCAGCCACCACAAGGTGCAGCGCATCGCCGACGACAAGCGCGGCAGCAATCGTCCAAGCAGGTAGACCAGGCCGATCAGGCCGATCGCCTGGATGGACGTCCACAGCATGCGGGTGAGCAGGGTCTCGGCCAGCGTGTTCAGTGCATCCATCTCACGACTCCTTGCGGCGTGATTGCAGCTGGGACACCAGCGCTTCCAGCTCGGCCAGTTCGTCGTCGCTGACCTCGGCGCGCTCGGACATCCACGCCACGAACGGCGAGACCGAACCGCTCAGGGTCTTTTCGACGAAGCTGCCCACCGCGCTGCGCATCGCCTCGCCGGCGCCGGTGACCGTGCTGTAGCGGAACATGCCGCGCAGTTGCCTGCGCTTGAGAAAACCCTTGCCGCGCAGCCGCTCCATCATCGTCAGCACGGTGGAGCGGGCCAGCCCGCGCGGCTCGCCGAAGCTGGCGGCGATTTCGCCGACCGAGGCCGCGCCGCTTTCATCGATGTGCTGCAGCAGCGCCAGTTCCTGGTCGCCGATGGAGGGTTTGCGCATGACGGGTTCCGCTTGACTACAGTTGTAGGCAAGCTACGCCATGACTACAGGCGTAGTCAAGTGCCGTTCGATCGGGGTCCGGTTGACGCCTCGATTCCACCCCCTGCGCGGGCTGCGCCCAGCGTGGCGGGAAGGCGGCGCTGGCAAGCGCCGTCCTTTCCGTATCCCCGATCCCGTCTTCCAATCTCCGCTCAGAACGCCATGTCGAACGCCACCTCGCCCTGCACGCCGACCTGATACGCCGACACCCGGCGCTCGAAGAAGTTGGCCAGTTCCTGCACGTCCTGCAGGTCCATGAAGTCGAACGGGTTCTTCGCGCCGTACTTCTTCGGCAGGTCGAGCTGGGCGAAGCGCTGGTCGGCGCAGTATTCCAGGTACTGGCGCATGTCCTTCACCGACATGCCGGCCACGCCGCCGGACAACACGTCTTCGGCGAAGCGGGTTTCGCAGGCGATGGCTTCTTCCATCATCTCCTCGACCTGGGCGCGCATGTCCGCGTCGAACAGTTCCGGCTCCTGCTCGCGCACGGTGCGCACCACCTCGAAGGCGAACGCCATGTGGCAGCTCTCGTCGCGGAACACCCAGTTGGTGCCGGCCGCCAGGCCGTGCAGCAGGCCGCGCGAGCGCATGTAATAGACGTAGGCGAACGCAGCGTAGAAGAACAGCCCTTCGATGCAGGCGGCGAAGCAGATCAGGTTGAGCAGGAACTGGCGCCGGTGCGCGCGCGTCTCCAGCCTCTGCAGGCCCTGGATCGAGTCGATCCACTTGAAGCAGAACGCGCCCTTCTGCCGGATCGACGGAATCGTCTCGATCGCCGCGAAGGCGGCGTTGCGCTCGGCCGGGTCAGGGATGTAGGTGTCGAGCAGGGTGAGGTAGAACTGCACGTGCAGCGCTTCCTCGTACAACTGGCGCGACAGGTACATGCGCGCTTCCGGCGCGTTGATGTGCTGGTACAGGTTCAACACCAGGTTGTTCGACACGATGGTGTCGCCGGTGGCGAAGAAGGCCACCAGGCGCTGGATCAGATGACGGTCGGCCGGCGACATCTTCGTGTCGAGGTCGCGCGTATCCATCGAGAAATCCACTTCCTCGACGGTCCAGGTGTTCCTGATCGCGTTGCGGTACATCTCGTAGAAGCCGGGATAACGCATCGGGCGCAGGGTGAGTTCGAAGCCTGGGTCGAGGATGTGAGCGTTGCGGGTGGGTTGGGCAGACATCTTGGTTCCTTGGATTCATAGCTTGCGCGCATAGTCGTCGTGCACGAAGCGGCTGACATAGGTGGAAAGCCCCAAGCCGGCTTGCGCCAGCTTTTGCATGTTCGCGATGTGTTCGCGACCGGTGGCTTTGTCGGTGTATTCGTAGGTGTCGCCGTTGACGAAGCGGATGCAGATGAAACCGTCACCGCACTCGTAGGCGGTGACGCCGGAGTTGCCGTCGAGGTTCCGGTAGCGTTTCATCGCGACACCTCTCGCGTCATTGGCAGGCTTCGCAATACTCCGGGTTCTCCAGTGAACAAAACACCGCGGCGGTGGCCTGGGCCTGGTCGGGCAACGACGAGACGGTGGTCTTGGCGATCTTCGTCGCCGGTCGCGAGCGCAGGTAGTAGGTGGTCTTGATGCCGGCCTTCCACGCGTACATGTACATCGAGCTCAGCTGGCCGATGTTCGGGTTTTCCATGAACAGGTTCAGCGACTGGCTCTGGTCGATGTATGCGCCGCGCGAAGCGGCCAGTTCGATCAGCGCCTTCTGCGGCAGTTCCCATACGGTGCGGTAGATCTGGCGCAGGGGCTCGGGGATCGCGGTGATGCCTTGCACGGAGCCTTCCGCCAGCTTGATCGCGTCGCGAACTTCGGGCGTCCATAACCCCAGCACCTTCAGTTCGTCGGCCAGATAACGGTTCACCTGCAGGAAATCGCCGGACAGCGTCTCGCGCTTGAACAGGTTGCTCACCTGCGGTTCGATGCATTCGTAGCAGCCGGCGATGGACGCGATCGTCGCGGTAGGCGCGATCGCGATCAGCAGCGAGTTGCGCAGGCCATGTTGTTTGATCTGTTCGCGCAGCGCATCCCAGCGCGTGTCGTCGTGTGGTGTGGCCTGCGGCCAGTGGTCGAACTGCAGCTCGCCGCTGGCCGCACGGCTTTCGGCGAAACCGGGATGGGCGCCTTCGGCTTCGGCCAGTTCGCACGACTGCGACAGCGCGTTGAAGTAGATCTCCTCAGCGATGCGGGTGGACAACGCCAGCGCCTCGGCGGAGTCGAATGGCAGCCGCAGCTTGAAGAACACGTCCTGCAAACCCATGACGCCGAGGCCCACCGGCCGCCACTTCATGTTCGCGGTGCGCGCGGTGGCGATCGGGTAGTAGTTGAGGTCGATCACCCGATTCAACTGGCGCACCGCGGTGCGCACGGTGGCGGCGAGCTGGTCGTAATCAAACACGCCCCCGGTGACGTGCCGCGCCAGGTTCACCGAGCCGAGATTGCACACGGCCGTCTCGTTGACCGAGCTGACTTCGAGGATCTCGGTGCACAGATTGGACAGATGGATCACGTTCCCGGATTTGGCCGTCTGATTGGACGTGGCGTTGCAGCGGTCCTTGAACGTCATCCAGCCGTTGCCGGTCTGCGCCAGCGTACGCATCATGCGGGCATAGAGCTCGCGTGCCTTCACCGCTTTCACCGCGAGGCCGTCGGCTTCGGCCTTGCGGTACGCGGCGTCGAACACCTCGCCCCAGCTGTCGACGAAGTGCGGCACCACTTTCGGATCGAACAGCGACCAGTCGCCGTCATTCTCGACCCGGCGCATGAATTCGTCGGGAATCCAGTTCGCGATGTTGAGGTTGTGCGCGCGGCGCGCGTCGTCGCCGGTGTTGTCGCGCAGTTCCAGGAAATCCTCGATGTCGGCGTGCCACGACTCCAGGTAGACGCAGGCCGCGCCCTTGCGCTTGCCGCCCTGGTTCACCGCGGCGACCGACGCGTCCAGTGTCTTCAGCCACGGCAACAGGCCGTTGGAGTGGCCGTTGGTGCCCTTGATCAGCGAGCCGCGCGAGCGCACCCGCGAATAGGCCAGGCCAATGCCGCCGGCGAACTTGCTGAGCTTGGCCACGTCGGCGTATTTGTCGTAGATCGACTCCAGCGAATCGACCGGCGAGTCGAGCAGGTAGCACGAGCTGAGCTGCTCGTGCGCGGTGCCGGCGTTGAACAGGGTGGGCGAGCTGGCGATGTATTCCAGTGACGACAGCAGGCGGTACAGCTCCAGCGTCTCGCCGATCTCGTTGCCGCCCAGCGCGCAGGCGATGCGCATGAAGAAATGCTGCGGTGTCTCGATCACCAGGCGCTGCCGCGGGTGGCGCAGCAGGTAGCGGTCGTACACCGTGCGCAGGCCGAAGTATTCGAAACGGCGGGTGGCCAGCGGGTCGATCGCGTCGTTCAACTTGCGCGCGTTGGCGGCCACGAAGTCGCGCAAACGATCGTTGAGGATGCCCAGCTCGGCGCCACGCGCGATCGACTGCGAGTAGCTCTGGATTTCCTGGCCGCTGACCTCCTTGTCGATGTACGCGCCGAGCAGGCGCGCGGCGAGCTGGCCGTACTCGGGCTCCTCCGCGGTCAAGGCGGCTGCGGTGCGGATCGACAGCTGATCGAGTTCCTGCGTGGTGGCGCCGTCGTACAGGCCGCCGATGGTCTTCAGCGCGACCCGTAGCGGATCGACGCCGTGCAAACCTTCGGCGCTGCGCGTCACCGCGCGCACGATCTTGTTGACGTCGACGGCTTCCTGGCCGCCGTTGCGCTTGGTCACGTGCATGGAGGCCGCGCTATGCGGCGGGGTCAGCGCGAACGCGGCTTCATCGGTGGACGGGCTGGGGGATTCGGCGCGCGCGACGGCGCGCTCGCGTTCGGCGGTATCGAGGGCTTGCATGGCGGTTGGCTCCGGCGAAGGACATCAAACGCCTGCTCCCGCGCGCAGGGCCTGATAGCGACGGATTCCGGAGGCGACGCGCGAGCGGACGCCATGCGGCGACCGCCTCACGACGCACTTCCCCGCGGAAGCCGTCACTACGCAACGGGACACGTTCGTCCCGCTGTGTCGGCAGGTCTTCGGACTTGCGGACGAGGATCAGAGCGATCCGCCTAGTTGCTCCCGCTTCCCAGCCGCTGAGGGCCAGTGCATGTGGGGGCGTTCGTTTCCGCTTTACCGCTGCGGGGCAGTTCCGGAGTCACACCGGATTCCCTTTTAAGCCCGACCGATGTCGCATCTGGTCGGGCACCGACGGACACAACATATCGGGTGGCCCGGACAGGGTCAACCCAACAAGTTGTGCATAAGTCGGGGCGAAAGCCGCTTGCGGCGAGCGCTGGCGCGGGCTGCCAAAAAATTACAGCGCGTCGTGATCCAGCTCGCCGGTGCGGATGCGGATCACCTGTTCCAGCGTGCTGACGAAGATCTTGCCGTCACCGATCTTGCCGGTGCGGGCGGAGTTCTGGATCGCCTCCAGCACCCGGTCCAGCTGATCATCGGCCACCGCCACTTCCAGCTTGATCTTGGGCAGGAAGTCCACCACGTATTCGGCACCGCGATAGAGCTCGGTGTGCCCCTTCTGGCGGCCGAAACCCTTCACCTCGGTCACCGTGATGCCCTGCAGACCCACCTCCGCCAACGCCTCGCGGACATCGTCCAGCTTGAACGGCTTGATGATCGCCACGACCAGCTTCATGGGTTTGGTTCCTTGCCAGGGCATCGATTACGTCGGAGGGCCATTTTGCCTGCCTGCCGGAACATTGTCGCCTGATCGCGACGGGTGTAGGACAATCCTTACAATTATTGATGGAGCGTACCGATGGCGACGCCGATTTGCATTCACCTAATATTCAATCCGACGAGTGCGAGGCGCTATCCATGATGGATAGGCAGGATATCGACCAGATTGCCCTGCGACTTGTGTCGTTGGTACCGCCAGGGTTGGCACAGGCGCATCAGGATTTGCGAACCAACTTCCAAGATGTTCTGGCGCAAGGATTGCGCCGCCTCGACCTGGTCACCCGCGAAGAATTCGAAGTCCAGTCCCAGGTACTGGCGCGTACGCGCGCCAAGGTCGACGAATTGGAGCGACACGTGGCCCAGTTGGAGGCCGCGGTGGCTGCCCGCGCGGGTTCGTAAAACCGCCTCCCGGGAGCCGCCTCCGATCCGTCACCCTCACCCCGAGAACGATCGGAGGCGGTTATTTATTCAGCGCTGCTGATGGAGCCGTTCCATGTCCATGCCCCTCAGCACCCCGCCCTCCATGTTTCCCCTCCAGCTGTTCCATCGACCCGCGGCCGCATGAGTCTTGCCGTTACCCTCAGCCGTGCGCAGGAAGGAATCGCCGCACCGCAAGTGATGGTCGAGGTGCATCTTTCCGGTGGTCTGCCGTGTACCAACATCGTCGGCCTGCCCGAGGCTGCGGTGCGCGAGGCCCGCGATCGCGTGCGCGTGGCGATCCAGAACACCGCGTTCGAATACCCCGGTCGCCGCGTCACCGTGAATCTGGCGCCGGCGGAGCTGCCCAAGGACGGCGGCCGGTTCGACCTGCCGATCGCGCTGGGCATTCTTGCCGCCAGCGGCCAGGTGCCGCGCGAGAAACTCGACGACTGTGAATTCCTCGGCGAACTGGCGCTGAGCGGCACGCTGCGCAGCGTATCCGGCGTACTGCCGGCCCTGCTGCGCGCGCGGGCGCGCGGGCGCCGGGTGGTGGTGCCGCGGGAGAACGCCGCCGAAGCGGCGCTGGTGGCCGATGTCGACGTGCGCGTGGCCGATACGCTGGCCGAGGTCTGCGGCTGGTTGCGCGGCGCCCACGAGCTGTCGATGCCGGTCGGCATTCCCAGCAACGGCGGCGCGGAAGACGGCCCCGACCTTGCCGACGTGCGTGGACAATTGCAGGCGCGTCGCGCGCTGGAAATCACCGCCGTGGGTGGCCACCACCTGCTGCTGATCGGTCCGCCCGGCACCGGCAAGACCATGCTGGCCGAACGCCTGCCCGGCATCCTGCCGCCGCTGAGCGAGTCCGAAGCGCTGGAGACCTGCGCCGTGCTGTCGGTGGCCGGCCAGACGACCGACCTGGCGCACTGGCGACGGCGCCCGTTCCGTTCCCCCCATCACACGGCGTCCGCGGTGGCCCTGGTCGGCGGCGGTTCGTATCCGCGGCCGGGTGAGGTGTCGCTGGCGCACAACGGCGTGCTGTTCCTCGACGAACTGCCGGAATTCAGCCGGCACGTGCTGGAAGTGCTGCGCGAGCCGATGGAATCCGGCCACATCATGATCTCGCGGGCGGCGCGGCAGTCGACCTTTCCGGCCCAGTTCCAGCTGGTGGCGGCGATGAATCCGTGCCCCTGCGGTTACGCCGGCGACCCCCGCTGCCAATGCACGCCCGATCAGATCCAGCGCTATCGCGGGCGCATTTCCGGCCCGTTGCTGGATCGCATCGACCTGTGCGTGGAAGTGCCGCCCGTGCCCCTGGCCGACCTGGGTGCGCCGCGCGGCGACCGCGACGAGGACTCCGCCACGGTGCGCGCGCGCGTGCTCAACGCGCGGCGGCAATCGCTGATGCGGGCGGGTCGGCCCAATGCGGAAATCAGCACGCGTGAACTGGAGCGCGATTGTGCGTTGGGCGCACCGGAGCGGCGCTGGTTCGAGGCTGCGCTGGAGCGGCTGGGCCTGTCCGCGCGCGCCTATCACCGCGTGTTGCGGGTGGCCCGCACGATCGCCGACCTGGACGGCGGCGCCGCCCTGCTCGAACGCGAGCACCTGGCCGAGGCGCTGCAGTACCGCCGCTTCTGAGCGACGGCGAGAACCTGCGTGACTGGACGTCCAGGAGCGCGCATGTTTCGATAGCGCCCGGATCTTCCCAGGGAATGCGATGACTATCGAGCTCAGCCTGATGCTCGCCGGCATGCTGGTGATCGGCTTCCTGGCGCAGTGGCTGGCATGGCGGGTGAAACTGCCGGCAATCGTGTTCCTGCTGCTGGCCGGAATCATCCTGGGGCCGGTCAGCGGCGTGCTGCAGCCGGACAAGCTGCTGGGCGAACTGCTGTTCCCGATGGTCTCGCTGTCGGTCGCGCTGATCCTGTTCGAAGGCAGCCTGACCTTGCGCTTCCACGAATTGCCGGGCATCGGCAAGGCGGTGCGCGGGCTGGTCAGTTACGGCGCGGTGGCGTCGCTGCTGCTGCTGGCGCTGGCCGCCCATCTCGTCGCCGGACTGGCCTGGCCGATCGCCCTGCTGTTCGGCGCGTTGGCCTGCGTGACCGGGCCGACGGTGATCGCGCCGATGCTGCGCACCCTGCGCCCGAATGCCCGCATCGCCAACACGCTGCGCTGGGAAGGCATCGTGATCGACCCGCTGGGCGCACTGTTCGCGGTGCTGATCTACGAGGCCATCGTGTCGCGCCAGGAAGGGCACACCATCGGCATCTTCGTTGCCACGATCGGCTGTGGCGTGGGTATCGGTGCGCTGTCGGCGTGGACGATGGCGTTCTTCCTGCGTCGCCAGATGATTCCCGAATACCTGCAGAACTACGCGGTGCTGGCCGCGGTGCTGCTGGCCTTCAGCGTCTCCAACACGCTGACCCACGAGTCCGGCCTGCTGGCGGTGACGATCATGGGCATCGCGCTGGGCAACCTGCGCGGCGTACACATCGACGACATCCTGGATTTCAAGGAAAGCCTGACCACGGTGCTGGTGTCGCTGCTGTTCGTCCTGCTCGCCGCCCGGCTGCAATGGCCGTTGCCCGACGGCATGCTGGGCGCCGGCATCACCCTGTTCGTGATCGCGCAACTGCTCGTGCGGCCGGTGACCGTGGCGATCGCCAGCTTCGGCAGCAGCCTGAGCTGGCGCGAGCGTGCGCTGATCGGCTGGGTGGCGCCGCGCGGCATCGTGGCCGCGTCGGTGTCGGCGCTGTTCGCGCTGCGCCTCGATGCCCTGGGCGTGGCCGGTGCCGAGGCGCTGGTGCCGCTGGTGTTCACCCTGATCATCGGCACCGTGATCCTGCAGAGCGCCACCGCCCGTCCGCTGGCGATCTGGCTGAAGGTCGCCGAGCCGGAGCCGCGCGGTCTGCTGATCTTCGGTTCCGACGTCGTGGCGCGCGCGATCGGCAAGGCGCTGGACGAGGCAGGCTTCCGCGTGGTGCTGGCCGACGACGACTGGGATGGCATCCGCCTCGCGCGGATGGAAGGACGCAGCACCTTCTTCGGCAACCCCGCCTCGCCGCATGCGGAGCGGCACCTGGACCTCACCGGCATCGGCCGGTTGCTGGCGGTGTCGACCCATCGCGAGCGCAACTCGCTGGCCTGCGTGCACTACCGGCAGGAATTCGGTCGCGAAAGAGTCTACCGCCTGCGCAACCTCACGCCCCAGGAAAACACCGACCGCGCCGCGCTCGCCGGCAGCCTGCTGGCGCCGCCGCTGTTCGACGAGACGATGACCCACGGGCGCTTCGCCGAAATGCTGGAACAGGGCTGGCGGATCAAGTCGACCCGGCTCAGCGCCACCTTCGACTGGCCGCACTTCATCGAGCAATACGGCTCGAACACGGTGCTGATGTTCGGCGTCGAGGAAAAGGGCGCCCTGCGGGTGGCCTCGGCCAAGCGCGAACTGGAACCGAAGCCCGGCTGGACCGTGATCGCGCTGGTGCCGCCCAGCGAGAAGTGAGGAACAAGAAGTGAGGAGTGAGGGAAAGCGAGAGCAGTCCGTGCCTTTGCTCTCTCTGACTCCTCACTCCCCTGCACTCACTTCTCTTCTTCTCAGGCCGCCGAAGCCTGCTTGAACTGGGCTTCTTCGGTCGAGCCTTTCAGCGCGGTGGTCGACGACTGTCCCTGCTGGATCGCCTGGGTCACGGCGTCGAAGTAGCCGGTGCCCACTTCGCGCTGGTGCTTCACCGCGGTGAAGCCGCGGTCGGCGGCGGCGAATTCCTTTTCCTGCAGCTCGACGAAGGCGCTCATCTGGCGACGGGCGTAACCGTGCGCCAGGTCGAACATGCCGTAGTTGAGGCTGTGGAAGCCGGCCAGCGTGATGAACTGGAACTTGTAGCCCATCGCGCCCAGTTCCTTCTGGAAGTTGGCGATGGTGGCGTCGTCCAGGTTCTTCTTCCAGTTGAAGCTGGGCGAGCAGTTGTAGGCCAGCATCTTGCCGGGGAATTTCGCGTGGATCGCCTCGGCGAAGCGGCGCGCGTCGTCCAGGTTCGGCTTGCTGGTCTCGCACCAGATCAGGTCGGCGTACGGCGCGTAGGCGAGGCCGCGGCTGATCGCCTGGTCCAGGCCCGGGCGCACGCGGAAGAAGCCTTCGACGGTGCGTTCGCCGGTGATGAAGGCCTTGTCGTTGTCGTCGATGTCCGAGGTGAGCAGGTCGGCGGCGTCGGCGTCGGTGCGCGCCACCAGCAGGGTCGGCACGCCGGCCACGTCGGCGGCCAGACGCGCCGCGTTCAACTTGTCGACCGCCTCGCGGGTCGGCACCAGCACCTTGCCGCCCATGTGGCCGCACTTCTTCACGCTGGCCAGCTGATCCTCGAAGTGCACGCCGGCGGCACCGGCCTCGATCATCGCCTTCATCAGCTCGAACGCGTTCAGCACGCCGCCGAAGCCGGCTTCGGCGTCAGCCACGATCGGCACCAGCCAGTCGCAGTCGTCCTTGCCTTCGGCGTGATGCAATTGATCGGCGCGCAGCAAGGTGTTGTTGATCCGCTTGACCACCAGCGGCACCGAGTTGGCCGGGTACAGCGACTGGTCGGGATACATCTCGCCGGCCACGTTGGCGTCGGCGGCGACCTGCCAGCCGCTCAGGTAGATCGCCTGCAGGCCGGCCTTGACCTGCTGCATCGCCTGGTTGCCGGTGAGCGCGCCCAGCGCATTGACGAAGTCTTCCTTGTGCAGGGATTTCCACAGCCGCTCGGCGCCATGGCGGGCCAGCGAGTGCTCCACGTGCACGGTGCCGCGCAGGCGCACCACGTCCTCGGCGGAGTAGTTGCGCTGCACGCCGGTCCAGCGCGGGTTGTTGTTCCAGTCCAGGGTGATCTGTTCGGCGGTCGGCAGGGTCGTGGTCTTCATGGCATGGCTCCGTGGTATTGAGCCCCTCTCCCTACGGGAGAGGGGTTGGGGAGAGGGTTCGGGCGAAGCGCGGCAGCGCATTCGACCTCGTACCCTCATCCGCCCTTCGGGCACCTTCTCCCGGAGGGAGAAGGGAAAAAAATCAAAGCTGGTCGTAGGCGGGCAGGGTGAGGAAGTCGCCGAGCACGTCGGCATGGGTCATCGCCGAGAGCAGGGCAGCGGCCGCGTCGGCGCGGGCGGCGCCGGGGTGCTGGCTGTCACGCAGTCGGTGGGTGTGGCAGGCCAGTGCGTGATCGAACAGGGCGAAGTCGATCGGCGCGTGGTCAGGGAATGCCAGCGTGTCCGCGTGCGACCCGTCGGCGTGATGCAGCCACTGCCACAACTGGGCGCGGGCAATCTCGGCGGTGGCGGCGTCTTCCATCAGGTGATGGATCGGCACGCAGCCCAGGCCATCGAGCCAGGCGGCGGTGTAGCGCAGGCACACCTCGACGTTGTTGTCGAAGCCGGCGCGGGTGATGGTGCCGTTGGGCGCGGCGAGCAGCTGTTCGCGGCTGACCTGCACGTCCTGGCGCAGCATGCCGAGCTGGTTGGCGCCGGGCATGTGCTGGTCGAAGACCTGCTGGGCCACGGCCACCAGCGCCGGGTGCGCCACCCAGGTGCCGTCGTGGCCGGCCTGCACCTCACGCAGCTTGTCGGCGCGCACCTTGGCCAGCGCCGCTTCGTTGGCGGCTTCGTCGCCCTTGATCGGGATCTGCGCGGCCATGCCGCCCATCGCGAACGCGCCGCGACGATGGCAGGTCTGGATCAGCAGTTCGGAATACGCCTTCAGGAACGGCGCGGTCATCTGCACCTGGCTGCGCTCGGGCAGCAGGCGGTCGCGATGGCCGCGCAGGGTTTTCAGGTAGGAAAAGATGTAATCCCAGCGGCCGCAATTGAGGCCGACCGCGCGACGGCGCAGCGCATGCAGAATCTCGTGCATCTGGAACGCCGCCGGCAGCGTCTCGATCAGCACGGTGGCCTTCATCGTGCCTACCGGCAGCTGCAGTTCGTTCTCGGCGTCGGCCATCACCGCGTCCCACAGCGCGGCCTCCTCCATCGCCTCGAGTTTCGGCAGGTAGAAATACGGGCCGCGGTCACGGCTGTGCAAGGTGCGGGCGTTGTGCAGCACGAACAGGGCGAAGTCGACCAGGGCGCCGGCCATCGGCTCGCCATCCACGCTGAAGAACTTGTCGTGCAGGTGCCAGCCGCGGGGGCGCACCACCAGCACGGCGGGGTTGTCGCCCACGCGGTAGTGCTTGCCCTCGGGCGAGGTGAAGTCGATCGAGCCATTCACTGCGTCGCGCAGGTTGAGCTGGCCGTCGAGCTGGTTGGCGAAGGTCGGCGCCGAGGAGTCCTCGAAGTCGGCCATGAACACCTTCGCGCCGGAATTCAGCGCGTTGATGATCATCTTGCGCTCGACCGGGCCGGTGATCTCGACGCGACGGTCACGCAGCGCCGGCGGGATCGGCGCCACGCTCCAGTCCGATTCGCGGATCGCCGCCGTGTCGGCGCGGAAGTCGGGCAGGCCGCCGGCGTCGTACGTCGCCTGGCGCTCGCGCCGCGCCTGCAGCAACTTCTGGCGGGTCGGTTCGAAGCGGCGGTGCAGCCGGGCCAGCAAGGCCAGCGCTGCCGGGGTCAGGATGCTCGCGTAACCGGCCGCGTCGGCATGAATCTCGATGGCGCCGAGTTCGAGTCTTTCCTGCGGTACTGCCATGGTGTCGCTCCGTGTCGGGAATGACTCGAAGCTAGGTACAAATCAGCTATTTGACAAAGTGAATGTTTCAATCATTACTATGAGCAAATGCAATACATACTCCAAAGTATTGAAATATGGCGATGAAAAAGCACGACGTGTCGCTGAACGGACCGAAAAAGCCGCGCCGCAGCGCAGCAAAGAAGCGCGGCGAGGTCGCGCCGGCGGAGAACGGCGGGCGCTATTACTACAAAGGCAACCGGCACAAGCAGTTGCGTGCCTTCGTCAGCGTGGTGAAGCTGGGTACGCTGACCCGCGCGGCCGAGGCGCTGTACCTGTCGCAACCCACCATCAGCCTGCAATTGCAGGCGCTGGAGCGGGAACTCGGCATGAGCCTGCTGGAACGGCGTCGGCGCCGCATCAACCTCACCGACGCGGGCGAGGCGCTGTATGAACTGGCGCGGCCGCTGGTCGAAGGCTGGGACACGCTGGACCGCGACTTCCAGGCCAGGGTGAAGGGACTGCAGGCCGGCCGCCTGACCATCGCTGCCGGCACCTCGACCATCCAGTACCTGCTGCCCGACCTGGTGCGCCGCTACCGCGAGCGCTTCCCCGCGGTGCAGTTGCAGCTGGCCAACGTCACCGGCAAGGACGGCATGGCGATGCTGCGCGCGGACGAGGCCGACTTCGCCGTGGGCTCGATGCTCGACGTTCCCAACGACATCGCCTGGGCGCCGGTGCAGCACTACGACCCGATGCTGATCATGCCGCCGGGTCATCCGCTGGCGGCCAAGGAAAAGATCACCCTGGAAGACCTGTCACCTTACGGCCTGATCCTGCCGCCGCAGCGGCTGTCCACCTATCGCCTGGTCGACCTGGTGTTCCAGCAGCAGCAAGTGCCGTTCCACGTGGCGATCGAGGTCGGCGGCTGGGACGTGATCAAGGAATACGTGGCGATGGGCATGGGCATCTCCATCGTCACCGGCATCTGCATCACCGCCGTCGACAGCGAACGGCTGGCGGTGCGCAACATGAAGCAGTTCTTCCCCCAGCGCAGCTACGGCGTGGTGATGCGCAAGGGCAAGTTCCTCAGCGCCGAGGCGCGGGCCTTCATCGACCTGGTGCGGCCCGGCCTGCTGACCCATCGCGAGCACGACGATCCGGGCCATTCGCAGCGCTGACGCGGCGGCAGGGCGCGCGCCCGCATCCGGTCACACGTTGCGGTGCTTGCCCCGGAACGGCGCATAGAACGCGCGCAGGCGGGCGAGGTCCGCTTCCATGTCGTCGCTGGTGTGGAACAGCGGGCCGACGCCGATGGTCTTGTCCGGATAGTTGAACCAGGCCGTGACGATGGGTACGCCGGCCTCGTGGGCGATGCGCCAGAAGCCGCTCTTCCAGCGCGCCACCGGCTTGCGCGTGCCTTCGGGTGCGATGCCCAGCCACAGCGATTCGTGCTGCTGCAGCTGGTCGATCATCTGTTCGACCACGCCCTTGGCGGCGCCGCGGTCGATCGGCATGCCGCCCAGTTTCAGCAGCAGCTTGCCCAGCGGACCGCGGAACAGCTCTTGCTTGCCCATGAAATGGATGTCGGCGCCGATGCCGACCTTCATCAACAGGCCCCACACGCCATCCCACCACGACGAGTGCGGCGCGGCGATCAGCACGGCGCGGCGCACGTCGGGAAACTCGCCGACCAGGCTCCAGCCGCACAGGCGAAGTACGCCTCGACAGAGTCGGCGGCGCCAGTTGTCGGCCAGATGCGGCATGCCCGGCGGCAGTTGCCCGGGGCTGGGCAGTTGTCCCTTCATTCGAGATCCGGCTTGCGTGAACGGGACTGCTTGATCTGGCCGCGTTGCTGCTTGCCCACCAGGCGACGTTCCTTCGAGGCGCGGGTGGGGCGGGTGGCCAGGCGCTTCTTCGGTGGCACCAGCACGCCGCGGATGATCTCCACCAGCCGCTCGCGCACGTCGTCGCGGTTGCGTCCCTGGTCGCGGAAGCGACGGCCCTGGATCACCAGCACGCCCTCGGCGGTCAGCCGGCGATCGCGGCGCTCCAGCAGACGCGTGCGGATCTCCTCAGGCAGCGACGGCGAGCTGGCCACGTCGAAGCGCAGCTCCACCGCGCTCTCGGTGCGATTCACATGCTGTCCGCCGGGGCCGTCGGCGCGCAGGAAGCGCTCGACGAGCTCGGACTCGGGCAGGGTGATGCTGTGGCTGACGGTCAACATGCCAGGCAGTTTACGGGCAAGCGAAAGGCGGGGCGAGAGAGCGGCTTCTTCCCGTGTGGGCCGGGCATGGCGCCGTGTGCTCCTCGACTTCGCCTCCGTGCGGCGACGCTCAGGACGAACCGAGGGGTGGCGGGAAGTCGTTCGCCGGTGCTTCGATGTCCTCGGGCTGGGGCCAGCCGAACCGGGCGAGCAGGTGCGTGTAAGCCTCATCCAGCGGAGCTTCCAGTTGCATCGGCACGCCGGTGACCGGGTGGTGGAACTCCAGCCGCCATGCGTGCAGCAGCATCCGATGACAGCCGAAATGCTGCTTGTACAGGCGGTTGTGGTCGCCGCGGCCGTGCTGGCAATCGCCGATCACCGGATGGTGGATATGCGCCAGGTGCTTGCGGATCTGGCGGAAGCGGCCGCTTTCGGGTTCGGCGAGAACCAGCGCGTAGCGCTGCTGCGGATAGCGGCTCAGTTCGATCGGCACCTCGATGGTGGCGAGGCGCCGGTAGCGGGTGCGTGCCTCGCGGCGTGGGCCGGTCTCGCGCGAGCCGGGCAGCGGATAGTCGATCACCTCTTCGCCCGGTTCAGGCCAGCCGCGCACCACCACGAGGTACTGCTTGTGGATGCTGCGGGCCATGAACTGTTCGCCCAGCGCGGCGGCGACCTCCTTGCTGCGCGCCACCAGCAGCACGCCACTGGTGGCGCGGTCTAGCCGGTGGGCCAGGTAGACGTTGTCGCCGATCTGTTCGCGCAACAGGTCGATCAGGAATTCCTCGGTGTTGCCCACCATCTTCGAGCGATGCACGGCAAGGTTCGCGGGCTTGTTCACCGCGATCAGCGTGTCGTCCTGGTAGAGAATCTCGATCATGGTGGTTCGTCGGCCGGGGGGATAGTTGCGCCATCAATGTAGAGCGGGCACTGCCCGCTGGCTTGCGCCAAGAGCCGGCGGGCAGTGCCCGCCCTACGTCGGCATTCCGGTCAGCGCGAGCGGGGCCAGCCGATGGCGAAAGCGAGCAGGCCGGCGAGGCCAGCGCCGAGCGGTGGCCAGCTGCCGTGTTGCGGGGCCAGCGTCCACAGCAAAGCGGCAGCAATCAGTAGCGCGCTGCCGAGCAGCCCGCAGGCAAGCAGCTTGTGCTGGCGATGCGCAGTTTCCAGAGCCAGTTTCAGCGCCAGTGGATCAGCAACCTCGCGTCGCTCGCCGCGACCGATCTGGCGCAGTGCGTCGCGCACCAGCTCGGGGAATTGCGGTGCCTCGTGCAGCCATTCGGGCAGCCGCTTGCGCACTTCGCGCAACGTGCGCAACGGGCTGTAGCGTTCGCGCAGGATGCGTTTCAGCACCGGGTGCGCCACCGCCCAGATGTCGATCTCCGGGTCGAGCATGCGGCCCACGCCCTCGATGTTCAGCAGGGTCTTCTGCAGCAGGATCAACTGCGGCTGCAGGGTCAGCTCGAAACGCCGTGCGGTCTGGAACAGCTTCACCACCAGCTCGGCCAGCGAGATCTGCGACAACGGGCGGGTGAAGTACGGCTCGCACACCGTGCGCACGGCGGCTTCCAGCTCGTCCAGCCGCACGTTGGCAGGCATCCAGCCCGCGTCCACGTGCAGCTTGGCGATGCGGGCGTAGTCGCGTTCGAACAGCGCGATGAAGTTCTGCGCCAGCCAGTACTGGTCGGCTTCGGGCAGCGAACCCATGATGCCGAAATCCAGCGCGATGAAGCGCGGTTCGCCGGTGCGCGCCGGGTCGACCCAGATGTTGCCGGGGTGGGCGTCGGCGTGGAAGAAGTTGTCGCGGAACACCTGCTCGTAGAACACCCGCACGCCCTTGACGGCAAGCGCCTTGCGGTCGAGCCCGGCGGCGTCGATCGCGGCGATGTCGTCGCTGCTGAGGCCGTGCACCCGCTCCAGGGTGAGCACGCGGGTGGCGGTCAGGTCCCAGTGCACTTCAGGCACGTAGAGGTCCACGCCGCTGGCGAAGTTGCGCCGGAGCAGGCTGGCGCTGGCGCCTTCGCGCTGCAGGTCCAGCTCGTTCTCCAGCATCTTCTCGACTTCGGCGACGACATCCAGCGGGCGGATCTTGTCGGCGTTCGGGTGCCAGCGCTGTGCCAGTTCGCCCAGCGAACGCAGCAGTTTCACGTCGCGGGCGATCTGCGCATCGATGCCCGGGCGCAGCACCTTGACCACCACCTCGCGGCCGTCGTGCAGGGTGGCGGCATGCACCTGGGCGATCGAGGCGGAGGCTAGCGGTGTTTCGTCGAAACGGGCGTATAGACGTCCAATCGGAAGCTTCAGTTCCTGCTCGACGATCGCACGGGCTTCGCTGCCCGGGAACGGCGCGACCTGGTCCTGCAGCAGGGCCAGCTCGTCGGCGATGTCGGCCGGCACCAGGTCGCGGCGGGTCGACAACACCTGGCCGGCCTTGACGAAGATCGGCCCCAGTTCGGTCAGCGCATGACGCAGGCGCGCGCCGCGCGGCAAGCCGCGGATGTCGACGCGCGGCTTCGCCACCAGCGGCCGCAGCAGCTTCAGCGGACGGTACAGGTGCGCCGCGTCGACCAGTTCGTCGAGCCGGTACGCCAGCAGCACCGAGGCGACCCGCAGCAGCCGCGGCACGACCTTCAGCGGCGTCACGCGGCGTTGCCCGACACGCGCTGCAGCAGTCGCTGCACGCGCGATTCGAGTCGTTCGCTGCGTTCGCGCAGCTCGTCCACGCCTTCGAGGAAACCCTCCACCTCGCCCGGCGCCATCGCCACGCGCGCCTCGTCGCGCAACCAGTCCGCGCCATCCTCGGTGAGGTGGCTGGCGGTTTCGCGGGCGTGGGCCAGGCCCTTGCGCACCGTCCTGGCCAGCGGCACGCCGAGCACGTCGCCGAACGTGCGCGCGAACGCTTCCTCGAAATCGGGGGCGAACTTGCTGGCCAGCTTTTCCAGCCGGCGCGCCAGCTCGGCATCGCCGGCGATCTCCACCTTGCCCGGAGCGATGCCGTCGTCGTCGCGGCGGAACATCATCGCCAGCAGGCTGCCCGGTGAGGCGGCGACCTTCAGCTGGTTGTCGTCCTGCGGCGGGCCCACCTTGAGGCGGGCGTCCTCGACGGTGATGGCCAGCGCGATCTCGGGGCCGCGCAGGTGCAGCTGCACGCTGCGTCCATTCAGCGCGGCCAGCTTCTGCTGCGTGTCCGGATCGAGCGACAAGGTGTGGTTCAGCGCGGTTTCCAGCGCACGGCCGGCAAGCTTGCGCAGCGGTTGCGGCAACCAGGAGTTGGGAGTGGCGGCGTTCATCTGCCGATTGTAGCCCGGCCGCTTCGGTCAGACGTCGGCGGCACCGTGGAAGCCGAGCTGCCGCCATGCCTCGTAGACGGCCACGGCCACCGTGTTCGACAGGTTCAGGCTGCGGCTGTCCGGACGCATCGGCAGGCGCAGGCGTTGTTCGGCGGGAATCGCCTCGAGCACGGCTGCCGGCAGTCCGGCGGTTTCGCAGCCGAACAGCAGGGCGTCGCCGTCGGCAAAACGCGCCTCCACATGGGCGACACGGCCGCGGGTGGTGAAGGCGAACACCCGGGGCGCGCCGATCGCATCGAGGCAACTGGCCAGGTCGTCGTGCACCGCGAGCCTTGCGTACTCGTGGTAGTCCAGCCCGGCGCGGCGCAGGCGGGCATCGTCAAGTTCGAAGCCCAGCGGGCGAACCAGATGCAGCGCAGCGCCGGTGTTCGCGCACAGGCGAATCACGTTGCCGGTGTTCGGCGGGATCTCGGGATTGAACAGGATGACGTGGAGCATCCGCCATTATCGCCGTACGGCATCGCCCGGGATCAACCGTTGAGCGGCGACGCCGTGCCGAGCTGGGCGCACATCACGCCGTCGGGCGGCAAGGCGCAACTGCTCGGTGCCGCCAGCAGGATGGTCCGCAGGGAATGGCTGCCGGCCAGCTGTATCGAGGCCGGCGTGGTGGTCACCATCGCGCCGAAGATCAGGCCGCATACCGCCAGGCAGGCGATGAACAGTCCGCGCAACATCAGGGTTTCGAATTTCATGAGCTTGTCTCCGACGAATGGGGGAAGAGTCCCTGCACGGACATAAGAGCAATCCGCGTGCCAACGGTTGCAAACGCCCCAAGTGCTTGATTTGACGCGCTCATCGCGGCGACCCCGGGCGAACAAGCCTGTCCGCGGACACCGTTGTCGACCGCCGCCGGACAGCCGGACATGCGGGCGGACGCCCCGGGCGGACCCTGCCGCAAGTCATTTGCGACACCTGTCCCGCGACGCTAGCCTGTGTCGACTTATCCGTGAAACAGGAGGTTCACCGTGACAAAGAAACCACTCGCCCTGCTGATCGCCGGCGCACTCACCCTGGCGGGCGGCGTGCCGCTGGCATGGGCGGCTCCCGCGATTGCCGCGACGACTGCCGCCGCCTCGCAGCAGATTCCCGAGCTGGCCTACAGCCGCTTCACCCTGCCCAACGGCCTCACCGTGGTGGTGCACGAAGACCACAAGGCGCCGGTGGTGGCGGTCAGCGTCTGGTATCACGTCGGTTCGTCGTATGAGCCGAAGGGCAAGACCGGTTTTGCGCACCTGTTCGAGCACCTGATGTTCCAGGGCTCGGAGAACCACAAGGACGAGTACTTCAAGCCGTTCGAGCTGGCCGGCTCCACCGACCAGAACGGCACCACCTGGCTTGATCGCACCAATTATTTCGAGACGGTGCCGACCAGCGCGCTGGACATGGCACTGTGGATGGAATCCGACCGCATGGGACACCTGCTGGGCGCGATCGGCCAGCCGCAGCTGGACGAGCAGCGCGGCGTGGTGCAGAACGAGAAGCGCCAGGGCGAGAACCAGCCGTACGGCCGCGCGGGCGAGCTGATCCAGGCCGAGGCATTCCCGGCCAATCATCCCTACCACCACGACACCATCGGTTCGATGGACGACTTGAACGCCGCCTCGCTGGGCGACGTCAAGCAGTGGTTCCGCGACTACTACGGCGCGGCGAACACGGTGGTGGTGCTGTCCGGCGACATCACGCCGGCGGTGGCGAAGGAAAAGATGCAGAAGTACTTCGGCGACATCGCCGCCGGCCCGCAGGTGCCGCGTCCGCAGCCGTGGATCGCCCCCCGCGACAGCTCCACCCGGGGCACCATGACCGACAACGTGGCGCAGACCCGCATCTACCGCGAGTGGAACGTGCCCGGCCGCGGCAGCAACGACGAGAACCTGCTGGAACTGGCCGCCGCCGTGCTCGGCGGCAGCAAGACCTCGCGGCTGTACCAGCGGCTGGTCTACCAGGACAAGCTGGCCGACGACGTCTCGGTGGATGTCGAGCAGCACGTGCTGGCCAGCATGTTCAACCTGCAGGTCGACGTGAAAAAGGGTGTCGACCCGGCGAAGGTCGAGGCCGCGATTGCCGACGAATGGCAGAAATTCCTGAAGACCGGCCCCACCGCCGACGAACTGGCGCGGGTGAAGACCGAGACGCGTGCCTCCTTCGTGCGCGGCCTGGAAAAGGTCAACACGCAGGCTTCGATCCTCGCCCAGGGCCAGCTGTATCACGGCGATCCGGGGCAGTACCTGAAGGACTTCAACGCGTTCATGGCGGCGACTCCGGCCAGCGTCAAGGCGGTGGCCGACAAGTGGATCAGCAAGGGTGATTACACCTTGACCGTCGTGCCGGGCAAGGTCGACGCCACCGACATGGCCAAGATGGCCGGTCGTGCCGCGGCCACCGGCGCGCCGGCACCGGTGCTTTCGGCCAAGGGTGACTACAAGACGGTGGCCAGCGACGTCGACCGCAGCAAGGGCGTGCCCGAGGTCAGCAGCTTCCCCGACCTCAGCTTCCCGGAGCTGCAGCGCGGCAAGCTCGATAACGGCATCGAGGTGGTCCTGGCCGAACGCCATACGGTGCCGGCGGTGCAGTTGCAGCTGCTGTTCGACGCGGGCTTCGCCGCCGACCAGGGGCGCAAGCTGGGCACCTCCAGCTTCACCATGAACATGCTCGACGAAGGCACCAAGACTTTGGACTCGGTGGAGATCGCCAAGCGCAAGCAGCGCCTGGGCGCGATCATCGCCAGCGGTTGCGGGCTGGATTACTGCAATGCCTCGCTGAATGCGCTGGACGACCAGCTCAAGCCGTCGCTGGACCTGTTCGCCGACATCGTGCGCAACCCGGCCTTCCGTGACGGCGACACCAGTCGCCTGCGCGGCCAGTGGCTGGCGCGCATCGCCCAGGAAAAGAGCCAGCCCACCGGCATCGCCCTGCGCACCCTGCCGCCGCTGCTGTACGGCCAGGGCCACGCCTACGCGATCCCGTTCACCGGTTCGGGCACCGAGGCGTCGATCAAGTCGCTGACCGCGGCCGACATGCACGGCTTCATGGACGACTACATCCGCCCGGACAACGTGAAGATCCTGGTCGCCGGCGACACCACGCTGGACAAGATCATCCCGCAGTTGAACGCGGTGTTCGGCGACTGGAAAGCACCGGCGGGCAAGGTGCCGGTGAAGAACATCGGCCAGGTCACGCCGCCGTCGCAGGCGCGCGTGTTCCTGGTCGATCGTCCCGGAGCGCAGCAGACGCTCATCCTCGCCGGCAGCCTGGCGCCTTCCACCGAAGCGGCCAACAACCTGGAAATCCAGACCATGAACGGTGCCTTCGGCGGCACCTTCACCTCGCGTCTCAACATGAACCTGCGCGAGGACAAGCACTGGGCCTACGGCGCCTTCAGCTTCCTGCAAAACGCGGTGGGGCAGCGTCCGTTCATGCTGTACGCGCCGGTGCAGACCGACAAGACTGCGCCGTCGATCACCGAAATGCTGAAAGAGGCCAACGGCGTGATCGGCGACAAGCCGCTGACCGACGCCGAGATCAGCAAGGTCAAGGTCGGCGACGTGCGCAGCATGCCGGGCGAGTACCAGACCACCTCGGCGGTGATGGGTGCGATGCAGGGCATCGCCCTGTACCACCGCCCGGATGACTACGTGCAGACCCTGAAGTCGCGCATCGAGGGGCAGACCGACGCCGCGGTGGAAGCGGCGGCGAAGCAGATCATCCATCCGGACCAGCTGACCTGGGTGATCGTCGGCGACCTGGCGAAGATCGAGTCGCCGATCCGCGCGCTCAAGCTCGGCCAGGTGCAGGTGCTCGATGCCGACGGCAAGCCGGTGGCGGCGAAGCCGGCCAAGTGAGCCCGCAGGCGGCGCCGGCATGAACCGGCGCCGCCTGTCGTGCGGCCGTCGCGGGACGCGTCCGCGCCACCGCGTTACGATGGAGGCCGGATCGCAAGGTCCGGCCTCTTTCCTATTCCAAGTCACCGTTGCGGAGCCCTCCATGCGCAAGACCCTGCTGTTGCTCGTCCCCGTGTTGCTGCTGAGCGCCTGCAACTGGGGCATCACCATGGACCCGGCGGCGAAGAACGTGCGCACCGCCTGGAGCGGCGACGTCTCTGCCTGTCGCGACCTGGGCAAGGTCACCGTCTCGGTGATGGATCACGTCGGCCCGGTCGACCGCAACGACATCAAGGTGCGCGACGAACTGGAAGTGCTGGCCCGCAACGAGGCCGCCAAGATGAATGCCGACACGATCAAGCCGCTGGCCGAACCCAGTGACGGCTCGCAGCCCTGGGGTGCCTATCAGTGCGGCAGCGCAACGCTGCCGTCCTCGACGGATCATCGCAAGGTCCCGACTTCGTCAGGCGACGCGCAAACATTTCCGATCAAGGGAAGTTGAAGTCGCGTTCAATTCCGCCCGGGACGTGGCGAAAGCTGCCAAGCCAATTGCAATAATGTGATGCAATTCACATTATTTCGGCTGGCATCAGTGGTGCTGGCTGCGCAAAGTGTTGCGTTTTTTCACGGCATTAAATTACGATTGCCCCCGCTATGCCTCGTTGGGGAATGATTCGGGCATACGCCAGTAAATGGATTTAGGGGGAAATCGTGATCGGTCATCGCAAAGCGCCTGTCGCTCGGGGCATGAGCCCGTGTGTTCTTTTTTTACCGTCATCGCCCATCGCGTCGCCGCGATTTGCGAGGGGCCGGATTCCGGACGAGCCGTTACGTCACGTCAGATACATGACTGACCGCTGACACCAGACACCAGCTTCATTCAATACGGATCTACGCCACGTCACATGGCTGACTGGCGGCATCCGGCTGCATGTCTGTGCCTCTCGTCCACTCCGGAAAATCGTATGCTCTCTGCGCCTTACGGGCAGCGGCAGCCAGCACGGCTGACCCGATTGCTCCGCTGCCTCGCTGTTGCCGCCCTGCTGGCGCTTTGCGCTGTGGGCGCGTCTGCGCAGACGGCGGTGTCCGGTGCAATCAAGGTCAATACCCATTGGACGGCAGCCGAAAGTCCCTATCAGTTGTCCGGGAATGTACTGGTTCAGGACGGTGCCGTGCTGACGATCGACCCCGGCGCCGAGATCGACATGCTGGCGAATGCCGGCCTGGCCGTGCAGTCCGGCAGCATTCAGGCACTGGGCACCGAAGCGCTTCCGGTGCAGGTGCGTTCGGAGAAGTCGCGCAGCGGGCAGGTCGCCGCGGCCGGCGACTACCAGGCATGGACCTTTGGGTCGGGCACCGTGAACACGCGCCTGGAGCATGTGCGTTTCGAGCATGGCAGCGGCCTGGTCGTGCAAGGCTCGGCACCTGTCTTCAACTATCTCGACATTCGCGACAATCGCGGCGCCGCGATCAGCATTGATCTGGCGGCTTCACCGACAGGCGTTGGCAACCAGGCCACCGGCAACGACTTGAACGGCATAGCCGTTCCCGCCGGCGATATCGTCGACAGCGTCCACTGGGGCTTGCGTGGCATTCCCTACGTGGTCGAAGCCGGCACGGTATCGGTCGGCCGATCCCCGGGCGTCACCAAGGTTGCGCCCGGCAGCATTGAGCGTGGCCAGACCGCAACACTGGTTGTTGATGGCGTGCGTCTGGATGGGCTGACTGCGGCGTCCTTCGACGGCATCGGACTCACCGTGACGCCGTTCAGTGGAGGCTCGTCGACGCGCCTGAACCTCCAGGTCAAGGCCGCCGGGGATGCGAAGCTTGGTCCGGCAACCTTGCGCCTGCAGCTCGATGCCGGCGAGCTGGTGCTTCCCGGCATGTTCACGGTGACCCAGCCGTTGCCAGCCATTACCGCGCTTGCACCGGCTTCGGTGCTGGCGGGTACCGGGGTGGCGGACCTTGTCATCACCGGTCGCAACTTCACGGCGCAATCGGAGGTGCTGGTGAATTCGGCGGCGATCCCGAGCGAATTCGTCAGCGACACCGAGCTGCACGCAAGGCTGCCAAACCAGACGGCCGCCGCCTCGCTTCCGTTGCAGGTGCGCACACCCGATGCCGCACGCGTCGGCGAGTACCTTTTGTCGAACTCGACGACCTTGACCGTGCAGATGCCGGTGCCGCCCAGCGTGAGTTTCGAGCCCACGCCGATTGCGATGCCGCCGGACAGCAAGCCGCATGACATCACGTTGCGACTGTCGAAGGCCGATTTCCGCGACCACACCATCGAACTGTCGGTGTCCGACGCCACGAAGGCAGGCGTCAGCCCGACCTCGCTGGTCATCGTGGCCGGTCAGACCAGCGCACGCGTCACCATTACTCCGCTGGCACAGGGTTCAGTAACACTGAAAGCGCATTCGGCCACGCTGGGCGACAGCTCGGTGCCGATGTTCATCACCCCGGATTTCCGCGGACTCAACACCAGTTACGCCCTGCCCGTCGGCGTGATGGTCGAGGGTGAGCCGGCTGGCACGGAAGCCAAGATTCTCGTGCAGGGCGTGGTCGGTGTCGGTGTCGGTGCGGTGCTGGATGACCTGGCGCCGGGTGCGTGGACGGTCGGCTCGGCGCAGGCGTTCGAGATCCACGGCGCGGGCATTCCGCAAGGATCTCAGGTGGCGATCGTTCCCGCCGAAGGCGTCAGCGTGGGCGCAGCGACGGTGTCGGCGGACGGTACGGTGCTCGACGTCACGATGACCGCGGCGGCTGATGCTGCGCCGGGCGCGCGCCGCATCGTCTTGCGCGACAACAACGGTGCACTGCTGACCTTTGCCGATGCAGCCAGGGCGACCGTGGTACTGGCCGCCGGCCTGCCACAGATCGACTCTGTCTCGCCACTGCAGGTCATGCGTGATTCGGCGGTCACGCTGACCGTACGCGGTCGCAACCTGCAACAAGCGCATCTCGAACTGTCACCGGGTGACGGCATCGAGGTCGACGCGCTGCCGCAGATCAACTCCGATGGCACCGAGCTGATCGCTCATCTGCACATGGCTGCGAACGTTTCGCTGGGTGCCAAGGTGGTGCGCGCGAGCACGGTGGCAGGCAGCAGCAATGCGACTGCCGCCGGCGAAAACACCGTGACCGTGGTTGGCAGCGAGCCGACCGCCTATAGCTCGACCAGCCAGGTTGTCGGCGTGGTGGTCGGCAGGGCGACACCGGTGCCGGACCCGCAGGTGATCGCGCCGGTACTCACCTCGCAGATCGGCGTGGTGGTGGGCGCCACGGTGACCGGTGTGGTGCCGCGTGTCGGTGTCATCGGTTCCACCGTCAGCGTCAAGGTGCGTGGCCAGGGTCTGCAGGGTGTCACCTCGGTGGCGATGGTGCCCAACGAAAATCTGGTTGTCGGCACACCGGTGGTCAATGCCGACGGCACCGAGCTCGACTTCAGCCTGCAGGTGGATGCCGGTGCGGCGATTGGCTTGCGACGCCTCGTGCTGGACACGGCGAACGGACCGCTGGCATTCGCCAGTGTGATGGATGGCGCATTCCTCGTCTCGGCACCGTTGCCGGTGGTCGAGTCCGCCACACCGCAGCTGCTGACCCTCGGTGGCACGGCGCAGAACCTGGTGTTGCGCGGACGCTACATGAACGACGTGAGCGACGTGCGCTTCGTGCCCGCCGACGGCGTCACGGTCAATCGTCCGTTCGTGGCTTCCGACGGAAGTTCATTGGGCGTTGCCGTGCTGGTCGATGCGGCGGCGGCTCCCGGTCCGCGTACCCTGATCGTCACCACGGCAGCGGGTGATTCCAGCGATGTGGGGGTACCGGGCAATACGGTGACCCTGGCCAACGCCTTGGGCAACACCTATCCGGCCATCGTTTCCGGCACGGTCGGCGTGCTGGTAGGCGCCGACCCGGTCCAGGCCACCTATGACGGCATCCTGGCGGCACCCTTGGTGGGTGTGCTGATTCCCGAGGAAGTGCCGGCACCGATCAGCGCCGACACGCAGGCCGTGGCCACGCCGGTACGCGTGCTGGTGGGTGCGCTGGCGAACGACATGACGACCGATGGTTGGCTGCAGGGCGCGACGGGCACTTTGACGATCCACGGCATCGCCCTGGGCGAGGTGACCTCGGTGGCGTCGTCGCCGTCCACCGGCGTGTTGTTCGAGGCCGTGTCGGTCAATCCGCAGGGGACCGAGTTGAGCGTGCCGATCAGCGTGGCGCAGGACGCCGCGCTCGGCGCGCGCCAGTTGCACCTGCTGAGCGCCAACGGCGAAGTGGCCTGGGCCCGCGTCGAGTCGTCAGCCTTCGGCATCGGTCGCGTGCCAAGCATGGATTCGGTGACACCGATCGTGCTGACCGCAGGCGACACGACAACCCTTGTCATTCGCGGCCACGACCTGTCCAGCGTGACCGGCGCCGTGTTGCTGCCGGGGGATGGCGCGCAACTGGTCGGCAAGCCGCAGTGGACGCAGGACTCGCTGGGCGAGCTGCTGACCCTCACCGTGAAGCTGGATGCCGGCGCCGCTTCCGGCAAGAGGGTGTTGCAACTGCTGGTCCCCGGTGGCGCCACTTCGGCGACATCCAGTGCCGTCAACACGCTGACCGTGGTGCCGCGGCTATGACCCGTGTGCAGCAATCGCCGATGCCAGCAGCACGGCTCAGTCGCCTGACGGCTTTCGTACCCATGCGCCCCACCGGGCCGCCGTGGACCTCAGGAGTTTCGATGAAGCGGATTTCCGAAGGACCTCCCGCGCCCGTTGACGACCACCACACGATGCAGCCGTCCATTCGTTCAAGGAGTTTTGCCATGAAACAGCTTTCACACCTGCCCTCGCGCATATCGCTGGTGGCAGCTCTGGTCGCCGCACTGGCCTGCACGCCGGCCTGGGCCGTCGACAGCGGCAGCACCGGCGCCGATGGTGCATTGAATCCGACCGTCAACACCGAGATCGTGTTGCCGGCCTCGGGCATCCTCAACTACACCACGGTCAACATCCCGGTTGGCGTCACCGTGAAGTTCAAGCCCAACGCGGCGAACACGCCGGTGTACCTGCTGGCCAGCGGTGACGTGACGATTGCGGGCACGATCGACGTCAATGGACAGGATGCTGCAGCCACCGGTACCGACGGCGATGGCAACCAAGGCGATGACGGCGTGCCGGGACTGGGTGGGCCGGGCGGCTTTGCGGGCGGTCGGGGTGGTCGTGACGATGCAGCTTCGCGACCCGCGATCATTCGAGGCGGCGCCGGGCTTGGCCCAGGTGGCGGCATTGGTGGTATCGAGGGAGGTAACAGCTGCACTGCCACCGGTTACTACCACTATGTAGGGGCAGGTGGTGCCTACGGCGCTAATGCCTACCAGTACTACGCCGTTGGCAATTGTGGTGCCTCGGTATCGCATGCAAATGCCTATGGCTCGACTCTCCTGCAGCCGCTTGTGGGTGGTTCGGGTGGTGGCGGTGGTGTGGGTGGTACCAACTACCCGGGATCGGGTGGTGGCGGCGGCGGTGGCGCGATCCTGATCGCCGCGTCGGGGACGTTGAAAATCACCGGCAGTGTCACCGCCATAGGTGGCGATGGTGGTGGTCTGGCTGGTACCGGTGTTGGTGGTCGTGGCGCGGGTGGCTCGGGTGGTGCAATCCGCCTGCTGGCCTCCAATGTGACTGGCAATGGAACTCTGTATGCCGTGGGTGGTTGCATCAACGTCAACGGCAGTCGGCGTCAGAGTTGCGGATCAGACGGTGGCTACAACCAATACGGTGGCTCCATCGGCCGCATCCGCATCGAAGGTGACGCGATCAGCTACACCGGTACCAACAGCCCTACCTATGTGCGTGGTGATGTCGGCCCGGTGTTCATTGCCGGTGCGCCGACCTTGCGCATCGCATCGGTTGCGGGCCAGGCGGTGCCGGCGGTGCCGACCGGCAGCAACGACGTCACCTTGCCGGCGACGACCACCGACCCGGTTTCGATCACGTTCGAGACGGCCAACGTGCCGGTCGGCAACACCGTGCAATTGCGCGTGGTCCCTGCCTACGGCACCACCAGCGAAGCGATCAGCCCGGCGATCACCGGCAGCACCGCGGCTGGCACCGCCGCGCTGTCGATCGTCCTGCCGCAGGGGCCGAGCACCTTGCAGGCGACCACCACCTACACGGTGATCGTGGCCTCGATGGAGGATCGCACGCTGATCGAGAAGCTCTCGCGCCTGGCGCAGAACGAGCGCGTCGAGAAGGTCGAGGTGACCGTGGCGCTGCAGGGCGGCGCGCGCGCAAGGCTGATCACCGATTCCGGCAAGACGTTCGAGATGCCGTACGAAGCCTTGAGCGCGGTCGGCTTCAAGGGCTGAGCCACCGGGTCTGGCGGTTGGGGATAACACGCAGTAAGGACGCGCGGTCACGATGAGTCACTTCAAACCACATGCTGATGTGCTCACGCGTCGCCAATCGATGCGGCGTCTGACCGCGCGCTCGATCTGCGTTGCCGTGCTGGCGTGCATGCCATCCGTGCTGGCCGCTGCGGATCTCACGCTGGCTGACGGTGTCGTCGTGAAATTCGGTACGGGCGCGCAGTTGGTCGTTCGCGACAAGCTGGTGAGCGGCAAGGGCATTGCGCTCACCAGCCAGAAGGACGACACGCTCGGTGGCCAGTCCAACCCGACCGCACAGGTTGCCGGGATCGGCGACTGGCGCGGCCTGCGTATCGAGAAGTCGGCCGCCACGTCTGGCGTGCCGGCCTTCAACGACCTGTTGATCCGTTACGGTGGCGGCGGCGAAGCGGGTGCGGCGTTGACGCTGCGCGGCGTGAGCCCGTCGCTGCAGTATCTGCAAGTGGCTGATGCCAGCACGGGCCTGCGCCTGCTCGACGCCGCTTCACCGACGATCGATGGATCGAGCTTCCTGCGCAACACGGTCGGTATCGAGGCCGACGGCAACAGCGCGCCGGTGATCGGTCGTACCCAGTTTTCGCAGAACAGCAGCGAGGCGATCCTCAACAAGACCCCGGCGACCCTGATCCAGGCCACCGGCAACTGGTGGGGTCATGCCAGTGGCCCGAAAGATCCCGTCGGCAACCCGCAGGGGCAGGGCGACGCGGTGTCCGCGGGCGTGAAATACGCCGGTTTCCTCACCGCGGTGCCGCTGCTGAATCCGACGGTGCGCCTGGCTGCGCCCTCGCCATTCTTCGAACAGAATTCCGTCGCGCTCGAAGTCTCCTGCGTGAACGCCACCGAGTATCGCCTCGCCGAGAATGGCGGCTTCTCCGGTGTCGCATTCCAACCGCTGCCCAATGGTCGCGCCGCGGTCGACTACACCCTCTCCGACGGTGATGGTCGGAAGACCGTCACCGCACAATTCCGTGATCCGACCGGCGCGGTGGTCACCGCGACCCTGGACGGCGGCGTGCTGATCGATACCCAGGCGCCGACGGTCGAGTTGACCAACCCGGCAGCTGGCAGCCTGATCCGCGAGCCCATCACGATCGAGGCCAGCGCCAGCGACGTGTCCGGCATCAAGCAGGTGCAGTTCTTCCAGGGCAGCGAGCTGCTGGCCACGCGCACCGCAGCACCCTACAGCTTCGCGTGGAATACCGACGCGGTGGCTGACGGCAATTACCTCATCAAGGCCGTCGCCACCGACCAGGCTGGCCGTGTCGGCGAACAGGGCGTTACCGTCACCGTATCGCACGCCGCGCCGGTGCCCGACACCGAAGGTCCGCAACTGGCCGGCATCACTGTCGATGGCACGATCCTGGTCGACGGCGCCACGTTCACGCGCAGCACCAGCCTTAGTTTCACCGCGACCGACCGCAGCGCGATCTCGCGCATCGAGCTGATGCTCGATGGCGTCGTGGTCGCCACCGCCAGCGGCAGCGCCAACTACACCGTCGCCCTGGATCTGGATGCCGTCGCCAACGGTGCGCATACGCTGGCACTGCACGCGCTCGATTCGCTGGGCAACGCCAGCACCGCCAGCTATGCCGTGACCGTCACCCATGCCGTGCCAGATGCACCGGCCATCGATGCACCCACCGACGGCAGCACCACCCGTAATGCCAATATCGCGGTCGCCGGGCACGCGCAGCCCGCCAGCCAGGTGCAGGTGTTGCTCAACGGCCAACCCCTGGGCACCGCGGTAACAGCAGGCGCCGATGGCCGCTTCTCGGTCACGCTCAGCTTGGTTGCGGGTAGCAACCAGATCCAGGCCACCGCCACCGACCAGTACGGCAGCAGTGCGTTGTCCGCGCCGGTGCAGGTCACCCTGGACACCACCGTGCCGGCAGCACCGACCAATCTCGCCGCTGCGCTGGTCAACGGCAAGATCCACCTGAGCTGGACGGCATCGAGCGATCCCAACGCAGTCGCCTACGACATCTATCGCGCCAGCAGCGAGTTCAGCACCACCAGCGAGGCACAGAAGCTGGTGCGGCTGCCGCGCGCCACGACTTCGTACGACGACGTACCGGCCAGCGACGGTAGCTACTTCTACCGGGTGATATCGCTGAACGCTGCCGATGTGCCGAGCCTGCCGAGTACTTCGGCCAGCGCCGGCATCGATCGCACCGGACCGTATGCCGTGCGCATCGAATACCAGCCGCAGGGCACGTACGACGCAGCCACGGCGACCTACGGCCAGGGCATGGTCGCGATCAAGCTCACCGTCAGCGAACCGCTGCTCGGTACGCCGTACCTGAGCGTGGTGCCGGAAGGCGGCCTGCCGATGCCGGTCGATCTGATCAAGCGCGACGACACCCATTACGAAGGCAGCCTGAACCTCGGCTCCGGTGCCGGCTCGGGCGTGGCGAACGTGCTGTTCTCGGCGCGCGACGTGACCGGCAATCGCGGTGTCGACGTGCGCGAAGGCGCCACGCTCAAGATCGATACGGTCGGGCCGGCGTTGATCGCCATCGCGCTGGACCCGGCGGTTCCGATCAAGGTCGACGCATCGCGCGATGTCACCGCCACCTTCACCTACGACGAGGCGATTCCGGCAGACAAGACGCCGGCCTTGCAGTACCACCTGTCGGGCGCATCGCGAACCCCGGTCACGCTGACTGGCGTCGAGCGCATCGACGCCACGCACTGGCGCGCACAGTTCCAGCTGCCGGCCGATGCGGGCTTGTCGAATGCCGAGCAGCTCGGTTTTGCGTCGATCGCCGCCGATGCACTTGGCAACCTGTCCGCGCAGATCAAGACGGCGAATGCGTTCCAGGTCTATCAGGGCGAGTTGCCCGCGCTGAACGTGCCGGTGGGGTTGACGGCCACCGCCTTGCCGGGCGGCAAGGTGCAGCTGGCGTGGCAGGCGGTGGATGGCGCCAGCGCCTATCAATTGTTCCGCCAGGCGCCGGGCGAGACGCAGCGCACGCCGCTGTCGCGCAGCACCACCGCAACCGCGACCGATCAAACCCCGGTCGACGGGTTGTACGGCTACTCGGTGGCTTCGGTGCGCAGCTCGAACGGCCAGGAAACGCAAAGCGACGAGTCCGCCGTGGCCGAGGTGCGCAGCAGCCGCAACGCACCCGGTGCGCCGCAGAATCTCGAGCTGACACTGGGCAGCCAGGGCGTGATCGCCACCTGGCAGCCGCCGGTGGGTACCGCGCCGGCCAGTTACCGGCTGTACCGCGCCGCCACGGCCACGATCACTTCGGTCGATGGCCTCACCCCGATCCGCCAGGGCATGAAGACGCCGCAGGCGGTCGATGCCACGCCGTCGCAGTCCGAGCACGCCTACGTGGTGACCGCGGTGGATGCGGCCGGCAACGAATCGGCGATTTCCAATTCCGTCTACCTCAACTTCAGCCTGCTGCCAGTGAAGACGCTCCAGGTGGAACAGATCGGCAGCGGCTTGCCGGTGCTGCAATGGACGCCGAACGGCGAGGGTGCCGTGGGTTACGACGTCTATGTCGGTGAGGGCGATGCACGGGTCAAGCTGACCGCGACGCCGACCACGGCCAACCAGCTGGCCGATACCGGCTTCACCGGCGGCGAACGGCATTACACGGTGGAGGCGGTCGACGCCAACGACGTGCGCATGGCGCGCAGCGTCGTGTTGCCGAACGCGAGCGCACAGGTCGTGACCGGCCTGCCGCTCAAGCGCAACGTGATGAACCGGCTTGGCGTGCAGGTCTCCAACTTCTCGGCCACGCCGCTGGTCGATACCCGCGTGGTGGTATCCATCGGCACGCGCACGTTCAAGTCCGAACTGTTCACGCTGGAGCCCAATGCCACGCGCATCGCATCGGTGGTGATCGGCGGTTACCCGGACCTGCCCAGCCCGGCCGCGGTCACCGTGGCGATCGAAAGCGTGCCGCACGAGGGCGAACGGGTGCGGCTGGGCTGGCAGCGCCAGGTCGATGTGGTCGACAGCGCACTGGTAGTCAGCCTGGATGCCGAGAGCTTCGTGCGCGGCGGCAGCGGCAAGGTGCGCCTGAGCGTGGAGAACACCTCCGATGTCGAGGTGGAACTGCTGACCGCGCGCAACAACGGCCGCGATGCTTCCAATGAATTGCGCCTCAAGCTGCTCGACAATGATGGCAACCTGCTCGGCACCACGCCGTATCAGCAGGCGACCGGCGCCGGCGTGGTGACCCTGTCCACCGGTCAGACCGTTGCCCGCATTGCACCGGGACAGCGCTACCTGTCGGACGCCTTCGTGATGCCGGTGCCGGCGACCAGCCCCGACCAGGTGCGCCTGCGGCTGGAAGTCGACCAGTTGCACTACGCCACCGGCCAGGACGACGCGGTTTCGATTCCCGGCATGGGCAGCGAACGCACGGTGACGCTGAGCAACACGCCGTACTACGGCGAGGTTTCCAGCGCATCGCCGGTCATCTCCAGCGGCACCGAGGACATCGTCATCCTCGGCCATGCGTTCGACCGCGACAGTGGTGCGCCGGTGCCGAATGCGCCATTGAAGATCGCCATCAACCAGGAAGGCTTCGAGCGGCTGGCCAACGTCACCACGGATGTCGACGGCGCCTTCCGCTACATCTTCAAGCCAACCGTGACCGACGCCGGCGAATACCAGGTCGGCGCGATCCATCCGGACATGACCGATCGCCCGGACCAGGCGCGCTTCACGATCAATCGCGTCAACGTGGGGCCGTCCACGTTCAAGCTGAGCGTGCCGCGCAACTACGCCTACAAGATCGACTACCGGGCGACCACCGGCACTGGCTCGCAGGCCACCAACCTGCGCGTCGTCTACGCGCCGGAATACCAGCCCAGCAACACGCTGCTGCCCGGCATCAAGGTCGAGCCGGGCGCGCCGATCAACATCGCGCCGAAGCAGAACCTGTCGCTGCCGGTGAGCGTGTCGGGCGACAACACGGCCGCCCCCAGCGGGCGCCTGGTGCTGGCCGTGTTCAGCGACGGCTCCGGCACTACGCCGCTGGCGCTGCTGAGCGTGGATTACACGTTGACCGAAGCGAAGCCGGCACTGTATGCCACGCCGAACTACGTGCAGGCGGGCCTGTCGCAGGGCCAGTCGACGATCGAGAAGGTGCTGATCGAGAACAAGGGCTTCGTCGCCATGAACGACGTCACCGCCAGCCTGCTCGACAAGGACGGCAACGCGGCGCCGGCGTGGATCAGCCTGGCCTCCGACCCGAACCTCGGCACGATCGGCATCGGCGACAAGCGCAGCATCGATCTCAACATCGCCCCCGGCGCCCAGGTTGCCGAGGGCATCTACGAGCTCAGGCTGCGCATCGCCGGCAGCAACCTGCCAGCGGAAGACGTCAACGTCTTCGTCTCGGTCACCCAGTCCGGCCAGGGCAACGTGCTGTTCAAGGCGGCGGACATCTATACCGCCACCCGCGACAACAACGGCAACCTGATCCCCGGCCTGGCCGGCGCGCGGATCTTCGTGCAGAACGAAGCCGTGGTCAGCCAGACCTACGAACTGACCACCGATGCCTTCGGCGAGGCGTTCTTCCAGAACCTGCCGGCCGGCAGCTACAAGTTCAAGGCCAGCGCGCCAAACCACCAGGACAGCACCGGCCGCTTCTCGGTCAAGCCGGGGCTGATCGTCAATGAGCCGATCTTCCTGGAGTACACGCTGATCTCGGTGGAATGGTCGGTACGCGAGATCACCATCGAGGACCGCTACGAAATCACCCTCGACGCCACCTTCGAGACCGACGTGCCGGCTCCGGTAGTGGTGCTGCAGCCGACCAGCATCAACCTGCCGAAGATGGCGGCGGGCGAAGTGTTCCAAGGCGAGCTGACGCTGACCAACTACGGCCTGATCCGTGCCGACAACGTGATGGCCCATCCGCCGGGTGCCGACGGCTACTACAAGTTCGAGTTCCTGGTGCAGCCGCCGACCACGCTCGAGGCGAAGCAGCGCGTGCGTTTGCCGTACCGGGTGATTGCGTTGCGCAATTTTGGAGGCACGACTGGCACCGGCGGCGGTGGTGGCACCGGCGATGGTGGCGATGGTTCGGGTGATGGCTCCGGTGATGGTGATGGTTCCGGCGGAACCGGAGGTGACGGTTCGGGTACGGGGTCTGGCGGAAGCGACTCAAGCGGTGGCGGCAGCGTGAGTGGTACGCCAGGTTGCTACACCTACACCAAGCGCTATCCGGTGACCTGCAAGTACACCTGCGCCAATGGCGTTGAAAGCACCACGTGTGGTTCCTCGGCCAACTGGTTCTATGTCGAATCCAATGCATGCCCGGCGGGTGCCAACCCGACCAGCAGTGGTGGTAGCGGCGGTTGGGCTGGTGGCGGTGGCTGGGGTGGCTCCGGCGGTCCCGGAACCTCCAGCTTGCCCGGTTTGCCGTTGTGCACCAAGGGCAGCGGCGACTGTTTCGAACCCAAGAACAAGCAATCCGGTGGTGGCAACGAGGGCGGCCAATAATGACACTGCGTTTGAACAACAGGATGTTGCAGTCACCCGCCTTGGTTCGCTCACGCCGGCATGTCGGCCGTTGGTTTGCCGTCGTCCTGATGGCATGCCTTGCTTTCACGGCTCATGCCCAGGTCTATCCGCTGGGCAGCAACGGCAGCATGGGGCTGGGCAGCGCGAATGGCGATTTCACCGTGGCACAGGACGACCTGCGGGTGAAGGTGCCGGGTGGATTCGTGCGGGTCAACCGTGACTTCGATGGCAACCGGTGGGTGTTCAATCGGCAATGGTCGGGGCTGGGCAATCCATCGTTCTACAAGGCAACCTATGCCTCGATCGGTGCCTTCTTCTCCTGCAGCAGTATTGATGGCATCAGCAGTTGCGATACCACGGCTTCGGCCGGCGCGGCCGTGGTGCTGTCAGGGACGGCGCCCGACCTCAAGGTCGAGCAGACTCGGATTCCCAATGATCCGTACTTTGGCCGCGATGCCGAAGGCGAACCTCTGCCCGATCTCAGCACGATCCAGGTCGTTGCCCGCAAGGGCGTTGGTTTCAGCCGCAGTACGGATGGCACGTCTTACATCAGCAGCAAGTACCCGCGCTTCATCGTGCGTCCGCAACTTGTTCCGACGCTGCCGGTCAGTGCCGGCCCGGATGCCCAGCCGCCGGCGGGCAAGCCGGGGCATGGTGGCTTGTCGACGATTCCGGTGCACGGTTTCCGTTGGACTGATCGCAGCGGCGAATGGATCGAGTACGACAACTTCGGTCGCATCACCAGTTATGGTGATCGCAATGATGTGCGCGTGTGGATGCAATACGGCAATCACGGCCAGATCGAGCGCGTGCTCGACGACAATGGCCGCACCGTATTCACCTTCGTTTACTCGGGCAACGGCAGCTTCATCACCGAGGTACGCGATCACACACCGCTCGATGGAAGTATCCGCCGCGTCCAGTACCAGTATGACGACAAGGGGCGCCTGCGCCATGTTATCGATCCGCTGGGCCATATCACCTCATTTGATTACGGCGCGCTCGACAGCGTCAGTGTCGATACCTCGGCACCGGTGCTTGGTGCATCCGGCTCAAGTGGTGGCACCGGAGGCAGCAGCAGCGTTTCGCTGCCCGTGGATACCCGCTACAAGATAGCCAAGGTTACCGACGCTGAAGGCCGGGTGACCGAAATCGGTTACGGGGTTACGGCACGAGTGGCCCGGATCATCGCGCCAGACAAGGGCGTAACGGATGTCGAATACGGTTACGACAAGCTCAAGAAAGAATTCAGTACCACGGTGAAGGGGCCGGAAACTGCCTCGGGACGCAAGATCGAAACGCGGCACTACGATGCGGAAGGGCGACTTGTCTACCGTGATGTCAACGGGAAGACGTTGCTGATCGCCCAAGGTGGCCGCCAGTCGATGAGCTACACGGACGAGCGGGGCAGCACGGTCAAGATGGATCGCGACAACTTCGATGAAGTTACCCGCAAGACCAATCCGGATGGATCGTTCACCAGTTTTGCATATAACAGCGGTTCCCTCGACTTGAAGGAAGTGGTGGATGAGACCGGTGTGGTGACGCATCTGGACTACGACACGCATGGCAATTTGATCACGCTGCAAGAAGCGGAAGGCAAGGCCGAGGAGCAACGAACCGAGTACCAGATCAATGCGCGAGGTGAGGCCGAAGTGGTGCGCCGCAAGGGTGGCCTGGATGCGGATGGCGGTACGGAGCCAGACGTTGAGCTGCACCTTGGTTATGACATCAGCGGCAACGTGCGTGAACTCGTGGACGGCGAGGGAAAAACCTGGAAGTACGACTACGATGCGCAGGGCAATTTAGCAAAGGCGCTAGACCCTCTGGGTCATCAGTGGAGCTATACGTACGATGCGCAGGGCAATCGCCTCACCGCGACCGATCCCAATGGGTTGAGCAGCCATTACACGTACGACAAGACTGATCAACTGCTCACCGTCACCGACCAGCGTGGTGTGACCTATCGGATTGAATATGATGCTGCTGGTCGTCCACAGAAGGTGGTCGACCCGACCGGTGCCACGCTGACGCAGCAGTACGATGCGGCGGGGCGCATGACCAGCGCGGTCGATTCATTGAATCAGCGCGTGCAACTCGCCTACGACAACATGGATCGTGTCACCACCACGACAGATGGTGAGGGCAACGTCACCAGTTTCGACTACACCGATGTCGAGGGGCTGGACCGCGGCAGCGGCCTGGTCTCCAAGGTGAACTACCCGACCTTGCAACGGTTGCTGCGTTACAACAGCCGGCAAGGGTTGACGCAACTGGCGGACGTAGTGGACGGCGAGACACATACCACGACGGCGACTTACGACGCCCGCGGTGCCGTCACATCAACCACCAACGCCTATGCAAAATCTGCTAGCACGACGTATGACGCCTTCGGTCGCCCGTTGCAGGGCACGGACGAACTTGGTCATGCCGTGCAACTGGCGTACGACCATCGTGGCAATCTGGTCAGGGCCACGGACGAACTGGGTCACGCGACTCGCCTGCAGTACGACCGCCGCGACAAGTTGGTCAAGGAAACCAATGCCGTCGGCCAGTCGACATCCTACATCTACGATGATGCAGGACGCCTCAAGGAGCTGCTGCGTCCCAACGGTGCCAAGCTGGCCTTCGAATTTGACGCCGGCGGCCGGCTCATCAACCGCAGGTCTTACAAAGCCGACGGCAGTCTGGAATTGGGCGACAGCTTCACCTGGGACGATGGCAACCGCCTCACAGGATGGTCCACTAACGGAGCCAGCAGCACATCCACGTTTGATGACGCCGGGCGACTGCTCAGCGAGACCGTGACGGTCGATGGTGTGCCGATGACGCGCCGTTACACCTATCACCCGAATGGCCAGGTCAAGACCTATACCGGGCCGGATGGTGTCACATTGGGCTATAGCTACGATGGCAATGGCGAGCTTGCAAGGCTCGACATTCCCGGTGAAGGCTCGATGAGCGTCACCGAACGGCAATGGACCGAGGCCAAGAAAGTCGTATTGCCAGGCGGCACGGTGCAGGAGATCGAACGCAACGGCCTGCTGAGTCCGACCCGTTTGCGGGTGAAGGACCCGAATCAGACCATTCGCTTCGACCAGCAGAGTACGTACGGCAAGCTTGAGGAGTTGACCAGCCGCACCACGCAGGGTCAGCGCACCGACTATAGCTACGATGACGCGATGCGCCTGACCAAAGCGGAACCGGCAGGCTGGGGCGGCACTACCGAGAGCTTTGATCTGGACGCCGCCAGCAACCGGGTGCTGGACAGCGTGGTTCAGGGCACTTGGGTCTATGACGACGCCAACCGCTTGCTGAGCCGCGGAAGTGTCAGCTACGAATACGACGCGGCGGGCAATCAGATCAAGAAGACTGATAGCGCGCTCGCGGAACCCTTGCGCACGACGAGTTACGCGTACGACGGATACAACCGTTTGGTCGAGGTCCGCGATGGTGCCGATCAGGTCGTGTCGCGTTATGCATACGACCCGTTTGGCTATCGGTTGAGCAAGGAAGTCACAACAACAGGCGAAGCCAACAGTGGTGCGGTGGTGGGCAAGCGCCTGTTCATGCAAGCCAGGGAAGGACTGCTGGCAGAGGTTGGCTCCGACGGCACGGTGTTGCAGAGTTATGGATGGCAGCCCGGTCAACCATACAGCACCTCACCTCTGTTCCTGGAAAAAAGGGGCGCCTATTTCTACTATCAGAACGACCCGTTAGGCCTTCCTCGCCAGCTGACTGACAAGGCCGGCAGCGTGGTCTGGGAGGCTACTAAGGTCAGTGCCTTTGGTAAGGTGGTTGTGGCTACGGGATCGGGGCTTGAACAGCCGTGGCGCTTTCCGGGGCAATATTTTGACGAAGAAATAGCACTCAATTACAACTTAAATCGCTACTTTGACTCTATGTCAGGACGTTATACGACGGGCGATCCAAGTGGGCTTGTTGGCGGTCTAAATTTTTATATCTATGCTAACGCTGATCCTGCAAATTTAATAGATCCGTACGGTTTATGGACAAGCCGTCCCGATACTGGTAGCTGGATCATGGATCATACGTTTGGATATATATATCAACTCAGAGATGGGGCGAGTTTTTCGCAAAATACGGTCAACTTTTGGGCTGGCCTGGGTGATGGCGCCTCATTTGGCATCACCAATAAAATTAGAGATTGGAATGGTACCAATGATGCGGTAAACAAGTGTTCTGGCATCTACAGAGCTACCGATTTTGTTGGCGGCAGTCTTGTTCCCATGGGTCGGCTTGCATACATCTTCAAGGGGCGTGGGTTAGCTCGGGCTTTTGATGGGACGCTGGAGGGCGCACACGCGATCAGTCGTTCGAGAATGGCGCTTAAATGGGAGTTTAGGGCGGGTAACGCATTCGGCGGAAGGCTTGCTCCTTGGGCGCGTTTTATGGGGTGGCTGTTTAGAGACCCGGCAACGGAGGCCTTTCGTCTAGAGAAGATTGCCAAGTATGGTGATGACGCCGCAAAGATTGCAGCGGGGGCTACGAGAACGAATAAAGGGATCAATAGAGCCGCGGCGCTTGCTGAGGGTTATAAAATCTACAAGGGGTTGACGCCAAGTGAAAGCTGCAACTGTCAGTAATTATGGGCAGATCATATTGCTCGATTTCTATGATAACGCGCGGTTCCTGCGGCTGCGAGAGCCAAGCTTTGATGGGTCAGTCGTGCTTCCCGGTTACAGTCTTGAGGCGAATCGAAGGGTTAATGGATTTTTTGCAGAGGTCAAATCAGTTCATGGGTTAAGTGCCTTGTTTGGCGTCTGCTCCCGTGAAACTGATTTGGCTGCAGACTTCGAAAGTCCATCTTTTAAGCGGGACTGCGTGGTTTTAATTAACGGAGACTCATATGATTCCAGTGATTTGAGCTACGGATTTAGATTTTTCGGAAATGTATGTAGAAGAAGGTTTTCTATCATTAAAAACGATGATCTCGTTTTTGATTTTGAATATCGCCCAAGGATATTTAGGGAAATTCTTTCTCGCAGACCGGGTGAGCATGCTGATTTTTTTTCTTATTTGGTAAATTGGGCTGTGATGATGAGAAGAAAGGCTATTGGTTGAGTGGCATCGGTAAAAGGGACGGGTTGATTTATCCGGTTTTTGGGACCGTATTTTTGGAGAGGTACAGGTCGTCGAGTTAGTATCTTTCAGAGGTTTCGAGAAAAGCTAGAAATTTCCGAGGTGAATTTGGATAATATCTAGTCGGCGTACAAGGGCCTTCTGATATATGGTCTAAGTTTCATTTGGCGGCGGGCGGTTAATATACATTCGTTGAGTCAAATCTATCTTCTTCGTCACATAAATGTTGCAGCCAGTAACAGCAAGATTTTCAGGGGACTCTCGTGTCAAAAATCGCATGGAAAAGCGCCGCGTGCGCACTCGCCCTGTGGGCGGGTGCGCTGGTTTGTGGGCAAGCGATTGCCCAGGAATCCGTGTGCGCGCGGGTCAAGATCGAGATCAAGCAGGAACTGACGCTTGAGCGGCAGGCGTTCGATGCCGAGATGAAGATCACCAACTCGCTGCCTTCCACGCCGCTGACCGACATCAGCGTCGAGGTGAAGGTGACGGACGAGATGGGCGCGCCGGTGACGATCACCACCGACCCGAACGACCTCAGCGCGAAGTTCTTCCTGCGCCAGACCCAGAAGCAGAACATCGACAATACCGACGGCACCGGCCAGGTGGCGGCGCAGAGCACGGCGACGATCAACTGGATGCTGATCCCGGCGCCGGGTTCGGCGGGCGACACGCCATTCGGCAAGCGCTACCTGGTGGGCGCCACGTTGCGCTACACGTTCGGCAACGAGACCCAGGTGATGGAGCTCAATCCCGACGCCATCACGGTCAAGCCACTGCCGTCGCTGACCCTGGATTACTTCCTCACCCGCGACGTCAACGCGGACGATCCGTTCACCGCCGAGATCGAGGCGCCGGAGCCGTACACGCTGGGCGTGCGGGTGAAGAATTCCGGCATGGCGCCGGCCGAGGACCTGAAGATCAACTCGGCACAGCCGAAGATCATCGACAACCAGCAGGGCCTGCCGATCACCTTCCAGATCATCGGCAGCTACGTGCAGGATCAGCCGACGACCAATTCGCTGCTGATCGATTTCGGCGACATCGCGCCGGGCACCAGCAAGATGGGCCGCTGGCAGATGGAGAGCAATATCGCGGGCAAGTTCGTCGACTTCACCGCCACCTTCACCCACTCCGACGAACTGGGCGGCGCGCTGACTTCGTTGCTGCAGGCGACCAATGCGCACCTGCTGTTGCGCGACGTGCGGGTGGACCTGCCCGGGCGCGACGTGGTTCGCGACTTCCTGGCCACCGATGGCACCGCGCTGAACCTGTACGAGTCCGAGGGCACGGACAGCACGGTCACCGACCGTTCCGCCGAAGCCACCCTGACCACCGGCCCGTCCGGTTATCGCCTCACCCTGCCGCCATCGCAGGGTTTCATCTACGTGCACAAGCCCGATCCCTACCAGGGGCAGAAGGTGCTGGGCACGGTCATGCGTGCGGACGCCAAGACCATGGCGACGGAGAACGTGTGGCTGTCGAAGACGAAGAACCCGGACACCAAGCAGTGGGAATACTGGTTCAACGTGTTCGACGCGAACTCGCCGGGCGTGTACGACATGGCGTTCCGCAACCCGGATACCGTGCCGGTGGCACCGGTGCTGCAGTTCATCCCGGACCGGGTGGTGAAGGAGAAGGAGCAGGTCGGCTTCCTGGTCGAGGCCTCCAGCCCGATGCACAAGCCGGTGCTGCTCAGCGCGGCGCCGTTGCCCACGGGCGCCACCTTCCACGACCAGGGCGATGGCACCGGCGTGTTCGACTGGACGCCCGAGGTCGGCCAGGCCGGCACCTACATCATCAATTACCTGGCCAGCGACGGCAGTCTGTCGTCGACGCGCTCGGCCAAGATCCGGGTGGAGTCGGTCGAGCCGCCGCCCGGCCCGTCGATTCCGCAGCTGGTGTCCCCGCTGGCCGGCGCCGAGATCCAGAGCCTGAAGCCACAGCTGCAGGTGCTGACCGGCGAGGCGAGCAACGATCCCACCGCATCGGTGCAGTTCGAGCTGTACGCCGATGCCGGGTTGACCCAGAAACTGGACGAAGGCACGGTGGTGAAGAACCCGACCGCCGGCCAGCCGACGGTGTGGACGCCCGCCGAGGATCTCAACGACAACACGGCTTATTACTGGCGTGCCCGGGCATTGGCGCCCAGCGGCGTGAACAGCGCATGGGTCGATGGCAGCTTCCGGGTCAACCTGTACAACGATGCGCCGGATACCTTCAACCTGACCGTGCCGATCTCCGGCGCCGAAGTCGACAGCCTGACTCCGACGCTGTCGCTGACCAACGCGCAGGATCGCGATGGCGACGCGATCAGCTACAGCTTCGAGGTGTTCACCGACACCACGCTGACGACGCGCCACGACGCGGTCACCGACCTCGCGCCCGACCCCAGTGGCACCACCAGCTGGACGGTGACGGTGCCGCTGACCAACCACGCCACTTATTACTGGCGTGCGGTGGCCACCGACGAGCACGGTGCGCAGACGATGACGCCGCTGCGTCCGTTCACCGTGTTCACCGGCAACAGCGCGCCGACCGCGCCGCTCGCGGTCAGCCCGATCAACGGTGTCGACGTGACGACGGCCGGCGTGGCGACGCTTTCCGCGCAAGGCAGCATCGATGCCGACGGCGACGCCCTGAACTATGTGTTCGAGGTCGACACGGTCAACACGTTCGACTCGTCCAGCCGTCAGGCCTCGGCCCCGGTGTCGGCGAACGCCAATGGCGTCACCACCTGGCAGGCCGTGGATCTGGTCGAGAACCAGCACTACTTCTGGCGCGTCAAGGTGGGCGACGGCCGCGCCGAAAGTTCATGGGTCGGCGGTGACTTCCTGATGAATGCCGCCAACGAAGTACCGACCGTGCCGGTGGTGGCCAACCCTGGTGACCGCGCCTGGGCGTCGACGTTGTACCCGAGCTTCGAGGTGCACGCCGCGACCGATCCGGAGAACGATCCGCTGCGCTACCGCTTCGAGGTCTATCGCGATGCGGCGTTGCAGACGCTGGTCGCCAGCGGCACCAGTGCGACCGAAAACTGGCAGCCGGGCACGCCGCTGCTGGACAAGACCACGCACTACTGGCGGGTGCGTGCGGAGGACGACAACGGTGGCGTCAGTGCCTGGTCGCCGACGACGATGCTGTTCGTCAGCACGGGCACCTACGTGGCACCGTCGATGTCCTTGAGTTCACCTGCCACCCTCATCGACACACGCGACGGGGCGCCACGGATTGCCTGGAGCGGCACTGGCCCGAACATCGAGCCGACCGTCGCGCTGTACTACGACCAGACCGGCAGTGGTTATGCGGGTACGCGCATCGTCGACGGCCTGCGCCAGGACGCCGGCACCCATGACGGCAGCTACGTGTGGAACACCGCCGGCCTGGCGCCCGGCGCGTATTCGGTCTACGGCTTGATCTACGACGATCGCGGCATGGGCCGCAGCTATGCGCCGGGCACCGTGGTGGTGCCCGCCTCGCCGCAGACCGGCGTGATCAGTGCCGCGACCCGTTCGAGCATGGAGTTGCGCGAGGGCAGGGACACCGGCAACTTCGCCGTCTCGCTGGCGAGCCAGCCCGTGGCGGAGGTGGTCGTGCCGCTGAGCACCAGCGACGCCACCGAGGCGAACGTCACGCCGCGGCAGTTGGTGTTCAACGCGACCAACTGGTCGGCACCGCAGTCGGCCACGGTGGTTCCCGTCTACGACGGCGTGAAGGATGGCGACCAGCCGTTCACCATCACGATCGGCAAGGCCAGCAGCCGTGACCCGAATTACATCGGTGTGTCGGCAACGCCGATCAGCGGTACCGTGCGCGACCAGAACCACGACCGCAACATGGGCCTGGCGGTGGCCAGCTACCAGCTGGTCAGCAAGCAGCGCAGCCCGATCACCAAACTCTGGACGTATCGCTACAGACCCGTGTTGACCAATAACGGCGGCCCCATTCGCGGCGCCATGGCGGTGATCAACAAGGCTCCCGGTTTCACCGTACTGCTTGGCGTCACGACGTTCGGTGCGATCGGCGAGAACGAGTCGGTGGTCAGCTCGTCGGAAATCGTGCTGGTCAGCAAAACCGACATCGGCAGTGAACAGCCGACGATCTACTGGATATTGAGAGCATTGCGATGAAATACGGCGGCATGTCTGAACAGAGAGGCTTCACCCTGCTGGAACTGCTGGTGGTGGTGGTGATCATCGGCATCCTGGTGGCCTATGTGGCGCCGCGCTATTTCCAGCAGATCGGCAAGTCCGAGCGCACCGCCGCGTTGGGTCAGATCGACGCACTGGGGAAGGCGGTCGATGCCTATTGGCTGGACATGGGGCACTTTCCGACCACCGAGCAAGGGCTGGAGGCGCTGGTGGTCAAGCCTGATGGAGCGACCAAATGGAATGGCCCGTATCTGAAGAAGAACGTGCCGCTTGATCCCTGGGGGCACCCTTATGTGTATCGGGTGCCGGGCGCGCAGGGAGACTACGACCTGGTCGCCTATGGCAAGGATGGCAAGCCCGGTGGCGATGGCGAGGACGCCGACGTGGGGATGGACGCCCGCAAGTGAAGCACCGGGTACTTGTTTCCGCAGCGGGCCGTTCCGAGTGGCTGGACGTCGAGGCCGATTCTGCCGGCATGGCCAGCCTGAAAGCCGCGCGCGCGGGCGGGCGCGTGCTGCGCGTGGAACAGGCAGAGGCGGCGCCCGCACGCACGCGGGTAGCCTGGTCGCGCACGATCTTCCTGCAGGAAACGCTGACCCTGCTGAAGGCCGGCCTGAACATCGTCGAGGCGATGGAGGCGCTAGAGCGCAAGGAAGCCAACCCGGGCTTCCGTCAGGTGCTGGGTCGCGTGCTGCTGTCCCTGCGCGAGGGTGCGTCGTTTTCCGATGCCTTGCTGCGTGAGCCGGCGCTGTTTCCACCGGTGCTGGTGGCCGGTGTGGCCGCCAGCGAGACCACCGGCGGTCTCGCCTCGACCCTGGAGCGCTATCTGGCGTACGACGCACGGATCAACCAGATCAAGCGCAAGGTCACTGCCAGTGCGATCTACCCGCTGCTGTTGATGGTCGTCGGTGGCGGCGTGATTCTGTTCCTGATCGCTTATGTGCTTCCCAAGTTCAGCGCGATCCTCGATGGCACGGGTCGAAATACCGGCCGCATGACACTGCTTCTGATCCACTTCGGTCAGTCAATCCAGCAGCATCCACTCATTTTCATCGCCGTCATGCTCGCTCTGGGCGCCGGGGTGGCGTGGCTGATTTTCAACGACACCGGTCGGCGCCTGGCATTGACCGGCTTGATGCGCATACCCGTGTTGTCAGGCATCTTCGGCACGCTGGGCTTGTCGCGCCTGTACCGCACGCTGGCGCTGCTGCTGGTGAGCGGCATTCCGTTGCCGCAGGCGCTGGAAATGGCGCGGGGCATCGTCAATCCGCTGCAGTCGATGGAGCTGGCCACGGCGATCGTCCGGCTGCGCTCCGGCCAGCCGCTGACCGAATCGCTGGCCGGCTCCAGCCTGATCCCGCCCATCGCCGAAAGCCTGCTGCGCGTGGGCGAACGCAGCGGTGCGCTCGCTGACATGGCCGACAAGCTGGCCGATTTCCTGGACATCGCGCTGGATCGCCGGGTGGACATGTTCTCGCGCCTGTTCGAGCCCCTGCTGATGTCGTTCATCGGCGTGGTGATCGGCGCGATCGTGCTGATGATGTATTCGCCGATCTTCGATCTGGTGGGGAGCGTGGGCCAGTGAACGCACAGATCGCATCCATCGGGGCGACCACGCCGGCACCCGAGCTCTCCGCTGCACAGGTGCGTTCGGCGCGCAGCCGTGCCATGGCCAGCAGCCAGCCATGGCTGCTCCTGCTGCAGGAAGACAGCGGGCTCGATGCGGCGGCTTTCGTCAGCGCATTGGCCACGCTGTCGCGGATTGAGCCGCTGCCTTCGGTCGAGCTGTACGCCGGTGTGCCCGACTTTGCACTGGCGCCTTACGTCGAGTGCGCCCGTCGCGACTGCATCCTGCTTCGCCCCGGGCCGGATCGCCTGCTGCTGGTACTGGCCGATCCGTTCTCCGACGACACTGCGCAATGGGCGCAACTGACCCTGCGCGAACCTTATGAGGCCCGCCTGGCCCATCTGGACGAGATCCGGGCGTTCCTGGCCCAGGCCGAACAGGGTGTGCGTGCGACCGAGACCCGTGTCGAGGGCCTGTCGCATGTCGAGGCACTGGCTGGTGACGACGAATTGCTGTCGCTGGAGAAGATCGAAGGCGATGCCAGTCCGGTGGTACGGGTGGTCAGTTCGATTCTCTATGACGGACTCAAGCAGGAAGCGTCGGATATCCATCTCAAGTCAACGCCGAAAGGCATGAACGTGAAGTTCCGCATCGATGGCGTGCTGGTGCCGGTGTCGGAAGTGGCCGGGGCGGATACGGCGCAGCGCATCATCTCGCGCATCAAGGTGATGTCCGATCTCGACATCGCCGAACGACGCGTGCCGCAGGATGGCCGCTTCAGGGTCACTGCCCGGGGCGGGCAGGTGGATTTTCGCGTGTCGATCATGCCCAGCATCCACGGCGAGGACGCCGTGCTGCGCCTGCTTGATCGCAGCGCGCTGACCGGCAGCCGCGAGCAGATGCTGAAGCTGGCCGATCTGGCGATGGACGCCCAGTCCGTGGGTGCGCTGCGCAAGCTGGTTGCGCAGCCGTACGGCATGGTGCTGGTGACCGGCCCCACCGGTTCGGGCAAGACCACCACGCTTTACGCTGCGATCGACGAGATCAACAGCGGCCAGGAAAACATCATCACGATCGAGGACCCGGTCGAATATCAGCTGCCAGGCGTGCTGCAGATTCCGGTCAACGAGAAGAAGGGCCTTACCTTCGCCCGCGGCCTGCGCTCGATCCTGCGCCACGATCCGGACAAGATCATGGTCGGCGAAATCCGCGACGAGGAAACGGCGCAGATCGCCGTGCAGGCCGCGCTGACCGGACATCTGGTGTTGACCACCGTGCACGCCAACAACGTCTACGACGTGGTGGGGCGTCTGCTGCACATGGGGGTGGACCCCTACAGCCTGGCGTCGGCACTGGTCGGGGTCTGGGCCCAGCGCCTGCTGCGGGTGAACTGCACGGAGTGCTCGCAACCCTACATGCCCGACGCGGAGACGCTGGCCCTGTCCGGCCTGGATGAGGCCGATCTGGCCGGGAAGGATCTGCGCAGCGGCCGCGGCTGTGGCCAGTGCCGCGGCACTGGCTACAAGGGGCGCCGCGCCATCTCGGAATACCTGGTGATGAACGACCAGTTGCGCGAACTCGTGGCGCTGAAGGCGCCGGTGACCGCGATGCGCGCGAGCGCCGCGCAGTCGGGCGGTGGCAGCTTGCGTTCGGCGGCGCTGGATCTGTTCTATCGGGGCGAAACGACCCTGCTGGAAGTCAACCGCGTCACCTTTGCGGAATGATCATGGGCAGGAAGGCACTGGCACTGTACGTATCGGCCAACAGCATGATTGCGGTGGCACGGGCAAGCATGTTGACGCCCCTGGTGGCGACCCACGCCGGGATTTCCAGCATCGACTGGAAGGCGTGGGGTGCCGGCCTGCGCGAGCATTTCGGTGTCGCCACGGTGCAGTTGCTGCTGTCGGCGCGACAGTGTCACTACCAGGTGTTGCCGTGGTTGTCTTCGTGCTACACCGGCGCCACGATCCGTCGTCATGTCGAGGACGCCTTCATGGCGACGGCGGGAGTGGACGCCGACTCGCACCGGATCGAGATCGACTGGCCTGCATACGGCGAAGCGGTCCGGGCGGCGGCCTATCCGCGAGCCGTCGTGGCGTCCCTGCAGGAGGGTCTGGTGGCCTCGGGCCACGTGCTCGCGGGAGTCGACAGCAGTATCGGACCGATCCTCCGGCGTTACGGCAAGGCGGTGGAGGTCGGCCACGCGCTGCTGGCCTACGGCGAGGACGACGGTATCACCGGCATCACGCTCGAACACGGCAAGGTCGTTCAGATCGATACCCTGTCGGGCAGCGGCACCGGTCTGGATGATGTGGGCGTGTGGTCTTCGCGCAAGCAGTTTGCCTTTGCCGACGATGCCCAGCTGCACTGGCTTGCCACCACGCCGCAGCCCGTGAGCTACGCCGGCACGCAGTTGCCGGTGACCGGGTCTGTGCCCGCCAGCGCCGGCCATGCGGTGGTGATGGCATGGCAATGAAGTATCTGCCGCAGTGGCAATGGCGGTTTGTCCGTCGTCCGTCGCCGGTATTGCTGGCGATCCTGATGGCTGGTCTGGGCTGCGCCAGCGGGCTGACGTACGCGAAGTTCCGCCTCGACGCACAACTCGCCCGGCGTACGCAGCAGCTTGCTCGGTTGCAGGAGCTCTCCGCGCTCGCCACGCCGCGTCCGAAGCCGGCGCCAGCCATGCTTTCCACCGCCGCCGCGCGCCAATTGGATCGACAGGTGGCCCTGCTCAACCGCGACTGGGTCCAGCTGTCCACCCTGTTGGCGCCGAAGGACCAGGCGATACGCCTGCTCGGCATGGATGTCGATCCTGCCACCGGGGCGATTCGCATCAGTGGCACGGTCGACAGCGCAACTACCGCGAATGGCTACGCAAAGACGCTGAGCCAGCACGCGGATTCGCTGCGGCAAGTGCGCCTGCTCGGCCTGGAGCGACGTGCCGATGGCACCCGTTTCGAGATAGGTGCGCAATGGATCGACTGATCTTCCGGCGAGTCGTGTGGACCCTGCATCGCGGTCACCTGCGGCATGGTGCGCTGATGTGGATGAACCTCGGGGTGGTCCTGATCGTCGTCATGCTGCTGGCGAATGTGGCGGTATCCGCATGGCATCTGCAAAGCGCCGGGGTCGAACTGGCGGCAGCGCAGCTCCAGGTTGCGCATGGAACGCCCATTTCAGCGGTGGCGACGGCGGATGGACACGATCCGTTGCCCCTGCCTTCGGCGGCACGCCGTTTCGAGATCACCCGCGGAATACTGGAAGAACTGCAGGGCAAGGACTTTGCTCCCGGCCAGATCAGCTTCAAGTTCGAGCGCGTGGCCGACGCCGGCGTGACCCGGCAGATTGCGGTGTTCACGGTGCGCACCCGCTGGGACGAGGTCGCCAGCCTGCTGGCCCGGCTGCAGGCCGTGGACCGCTCGATCTACATCGCCAGGCTGCGGGTGGCGCGGGAAACGGCCGATGACGCGATGGTCGATGCCGATATCCAGCTTGGCGTGGCCTTGCTGGACGATCACCCCGATGTGCCGGTGGCGCCATGAAGCGCTGGTTCCGCCCAGTGGCATACTCGATCATCCTGCTGCTGGCTCTGGCAGTGCTGGGTCGTCCGTCGCCACCGCCAGCCGCGGCGATCGTGTTGCCGACGCATGTCGGCCATCGCGTGAACACCACCACCAGGCCAGCGAGCAAACCCGTCTCCCGTCTGCATGAGCGGAGCGGGCGGGCGTGGGCGACGAACCTGTTCCATGCCGCCACCGAGCAGTCCCTTCCGGACCCGGTGGCACCGGTGGCCGAAGCGTCGACGGCAGCACCCCCGGCCGATCTGAAGATCCTTGGCTGGATGCTGGCGGATGCGACTCCCACGGTGTTCGTCGCCTACGGCAAGGAAAACTACACGTTGACACCCACCCAGTCGGTGCAAGACGTCTACCGCTTCGACAAGCTCGGCGGCGGCCAGGCGGTGTTCACCTATCTGCCCACGGGCGAAACCCGCCAGTACGCGGTCAGCGATCCAGCACTGTCCGAATGATGATGCCGAGAAACCCATGTTGATACTGAATTCCGCCGATGCCCGCTTGCGTCGATACCTGTTGCCGCTGGCGGTCGCGCTGGTTGTCGGGGGGTGTGGCACCACGGCGCAATTCCGCGAGGCGAACCGGTTGTTCGATCGCGGCGAATACGTTCAGGCGGTGCAGAAGTATCGCGCGACGTCGCAGGCCAGGCCGATGAACGTGGAGTATCGCCAGCAATACCTGCTCAAGCAGCAGGAGGCGTTCGAGACGGTCGCCCACCAGGCCGAACGGGCGCGCCTGGCGGGGAACCTCACCGAGGCGGAAACCCTGTTCCGGACGGCATTGCAGATCGAGCCGGATGCCACGCTCGCCAACGAAGGAATCAAGCGCATTTCCGCCACGCGCCGACATGGCGAGCAACTGGTGAAGATCGACGAACTGATCGCTGACGGCAAACTTGATCCGGCCGAGCGGATGG